>CALBTN010000194.1 GCA_937967345.1 uncultured Rubrivivax sp.
CGAACAAGGCCATCCGCCGGGGCCTGCTGCGTGAGATGCTGAGTCACCGCTTCTGAGCGTCGGACCGATGGACGACGGCCCGCCGGAGCGGGCCGCTGCCTGACGTCAAGTCCAGCCTGCCGTCAATGCGACTGCCGGGCGTGCGGCATGGGGTCGATCAGCTCGCCGCGCAGCAGGTACAGCGGGGCGCGCCAGTACAGCATCACGTCGTGGAAGGGGTCGGTCAGGATCTTCGTCGCCCACACCAGCCCGGTCTTCACGTCGTACAGAAAGAACAGGTGCACGGTGCGGAAGATCAGCCCGCCCACACCCAGCGCCAGCCAGGCGATGCCGACGTCGTGCAGGTAGCCGGCGAAGCCGACGGCCGGCTCGATCAGCCCGAACATCGACGGCGACAGCCACAGTACCACCGGCGCCAGCGCCCAGGCGGCCATCAGCACCACCTTGCGGCGCAGGTTGTAGCCGACCTTGATGGCTTCCTTGTGCTCGTGCGTGGCCTGGTTGACGTGGTCGTAGCCCTTGGGCTCGAAGAAGAAGTGGCCGGCCTGGCGCGTGGTCATGGACACGCCCCAGGCCAGCAGTGCCGCGGTGGCGGGGTCGAAGAAGAGGATCACGTAGGCGGCCAGGAAGCTCAGCGCGCTGACCAGGTGCAGCGACTGGTTGATGCGGCTGTGGTGATAGTAGCGGTGGTCGTCCCAGCGCTGCTGCCTGAGCGCTTGCAGAAACTCCGTCACAGGGGCTCCTTTCGTGAGGGTGCGTCGAACGCCCGGCGACGCCGGCGCGTGCCGGCATGGTGAAGCGCGGTCGTGAAGTCACCGTGACAGCACGATGTCGGCACCACGCTGCGCCGTCCTGTCATCGAACTGTTGCGGGCGCACGCCACCATGCCCGCCATGCCGATGAACGAAGGCGAGGCGATCGTGGTCGACGACTTCATGCCGGCCCGGCGCTCTCTGCGCGTCGCGGTGGTCAGCGAGACCTGGCCGCCCGAGGTCAACGGCGTCGCCGCGACGATCTCGCAGGTCGTCGAGGGCCTGCGCCGCCGCGGCCACGAGGTGCAGCTGGTGCGGCCGCGCCAGGGCGTGCTGGACACCGCGGCCGACGACGAGCGTTTTGCCGAGGTCCTGCTGCGCGGTCTGCCGATCCCGCGCTACCCGCAGCTGAAGATGGGCCTGCCCTCCAGGCGTGCACTGCTCAAGCTGTGGTCGACGCAGCGGCCGGACGTCGTGCACATCGTGACCGAGGGGCCGCTGGGCTGGTCGGCGCTGCAGGCGGCGCTGCACCTGAAGCTGCCGGTGGTGTCGGACTTCCGCACCAACTTCCACGCCTACAGCCAGCACTACGGCATCGCCTGGCTGCGCCGCCCGATCATGGTCTACCTGCGCAAGTTTCACAACCGCACGGCCTGCACCATGGTGCCGACCGAACGGCTGCGCGCCGAGCTGCAGGCCGGCGGCTTCCGCGGCCTGCGCGTCGTCGCACGCGGCGTCGACACGAAGCTGTTCGACCCGGCACGGCGCAGCGAAGCGCTGCGCCGCAGCTGGGGCGCCGCTGCGCGCACGCAGGTCGTGCTGTGTGTCGGCCGCCTCGCGCCGGAGAAGAACCTGGACCTGCTGCTCGCGGCCTTCGACGCGATGCGCGCCGTCGACGGCAGCACGAAGCTGGTGCTGGTCGGCGACGGACCCGAGCGCGCGTCGTTGCAGCGGCAGTGCCCGGATGCGGTCTTCGCCGGCGTGCGCCGCGGGACCGAGCTCGCGGCGCACTACGCCTCGGCCGACGTGTTCCTGTTCCCCAGTCAGACCGAGACCTTCGGCAACGTCGTGCCCGAGGCCATGGCCAGCGGCCTGGCGGTGGTGGGCTACGACTATGCGGCGGCGGGCCACCTGCTGCGGCCGGGCATCGACGGGCTGCTGGCGCGCTTCGGCGACCCCGACGATTTCGTGGCCGTGGCCAGGCGCCTATCCGCGTCGACGGTCTTTGCCCGGGCGCTGGGCCAGCAGGCGCGCCGAGCCGCCGAACGCCTGGACTGGGGCCGCATCGTCGAGGCCGTCGAGGCCGAATACCTGGCCGCGATGTGCAGCCGACTCTTGCCGTTGCGCGGCCAGATGGTGCCGCCGCGGCCCGCGACCGGCTGAGTCGCCGCCGCGCGGCGCGCCGGCCGGCACGCTGCATCCGGCCTGCGTCGCGCCCTCCTGGGGCCCGGCCTGTCACGCGCCTGTCGCCTGGGCTCAGCACAGTCGCGGGGTTCGGGCGCGGCGGCCGCCGCGCCCGGTCCCACCCAACCAGGCAGGAGAAGTGCATGAAGGGCAAGTTTCATCCGAACAACGATGTGTCGCTGAACATGTCGGGCAACCGTTCGATTACCGACGTCATCGCCGAGGTCGACGCCAGCCGGCGCCGCTTCGTGCAGACCGGCGTCGGCGCCGCCACGCTGGCGTCGCTGGGCGGCGTTTCGCTCGCCGGCTTCGCGCAGGCCGTCGAAGCGGCGCCGACGCGTGGCCGCAAGGGCATGGCCGCGCCAATCGGCTTCACGCCGATCCCGCCGGCCCTGGCCGGCACTTCGACCGACAAGGTGGTCGTGCCTCCCGGCTACAAGGCCGAACTGTTCGTCGCCTGGGGCGACCCCATCATGCCCGGCGGCGTGCCCTTCAGCGGCACCGCGGTCGAGACCGCCGCGCAGCAGCGCCTGGCCTTTGGCCACCACACCGACGGCATGCACTTCTTCCCGTTCAGCGGACGCGGCGGCAAGCCCAGCAGCGAGCGCGGACTGCTGGTCGTCAACAGCGAGTACACGCACGAGAACATCCTGTACCCGGACGGGCAGGTCGGGGCGTCGGGCTACGGCATCGCCAAGTGCCGCAAGTCGCAGGCCGCGCACGGCGTCAACGTGATGGAGGCGCGCCGGGTCGGCGGGCGCTGGACGGTCGTGCGCAGCTCGCCCTACGGCCGTCGCCTCACCGGCAACAGCTTCATGCGCATCAGCGGCCCGGCCGCGGGCCACGCGCTGATGCAGACGGTGGAGTTCACGATCACCGACGGCGGCAGCGTGCCCACCGGCGCGACGACCGACGGCCGCGTGGCCTACGGCACGCTGAACAACTGCGCGCACGGCATCACGCCCTGGGGCACCTACCTGACCTGCGAGGAAAACTTCAACGGCTACTTCGGCTCGACCACCGGCAGCGTGCCCGGCGTGGCCAGCGGCGAGACCGGCAAGCTCTACAACCGCTACGGCATCAGCGCCAACGGCTTCGGCTACCGCTGGCACACCGTGGACCCGCGCTTCGACGTGGCGATCAACCCGAACGAGCCCAACCTGTTCGGCTGGGTCGTCGAGATCGACCCGTTCAACCCCAACAGCACGCCGGTCAAGCGCACGTCGCTGGGTCGCATCAAGCACGAGAGCGTGCAGTACGTGGTCGACGACACGCAGCGCATCGCCTTCTACACCGGTGACGACGAGCGCAACGACTACATCTACAAGTTCGTCTGCGAGCGCAAGTTCAACCCGGGCAACCGTGCCGCCAACCGCGACCTGCTGGACACCGGCGTGCTGTACGTGGCGCGCTTCGACGCCGACGGCCGCGGCCGCTGGCTGCCGCTGACCCCGGACAGCCTCGGCGTCGACGGCGTCGCGTTGCGCGACAACCCGAACTTCGCCGGCGCCGACGACGCCGAGGTGCAGGCCAAGATCCTGATCAAGACGCGCATGGCCGCCGACGCGGTGGGCGCGACGATGATGGACCGGCCGGAGTGGATCGGCGCACGGCCGCGCATCGACGGCTTCCGCGAGGTCGAGCTGTACTGCACGCTGACGAACAACAACCGCCGAGGCACCGGCACGCCCAGCGTCAACAACCCCGACGGCTCGACCACGGCGGGCAGCGCCCGCCCGCCGGTGGATGCCGCCAACCCGCGCGCCGACAACGTCCACGGCGGCGTGATCCGTTGGCGCGAGAACGGCCGCTCGGTGGCGGCGACGGCCTTCGAGTGGGACATCTTCGTCGAGTGCGGCGACACGCGCACCACGCGCCCGCCGCTGCCCACCAACGACTACCGCGGCAACATCGTCGACGACCCGGATGGCAGCGCCGACTACGGCGCGCCCGACGGCCTGTGGTTCGACGACTTCGGCCGCCTGTGGGTGCAGACGGACAGCGGCGACGGCACCGGAGCGTTCGCCAATCTGGGCATGGACCAGATGGTGTGCGTGGATCCCGAAACCAAGCTCACGCGGCGCTTCCTCACCGGCCCGAACAATGCGGAGGTCACCGGCGTGATCATGACGCCCGACGGCCGCACGATGTTCGTCGGTCTCCAGCACCCGGGTGACGACGCCACCGCCGCGGACCCCGAGCAGTTCTCGAGCTGGCCGCACAACCAGTGGGCGGTCGAGAGCGACGGCGTGACGCCGCTGCCGGCCGGCCGCCCGCGCTCGGGCATCGTCGTCATCACCAAGGACGACGGCGGGATCATCGGCACCTGAGCGCCATCGTCGGCCCCGGCGGCGCGCGCTGCCTGGGACCCCAACTTCCAGACCGATCGGAGTCCCTTCCATGATCAAGATGCTCTCCCTGGCCGCCGCGGCGGCCGCGCTGGCGGCGATGCCGGCCCAGGCCATGCTGGTCGGCAGCGATGCCGGCTTCGTGGCTCCCACAGTCATCACCTTCGACAGCTACGAAGGCTTCGTCACCACCGGGCCCGAGGACGTGGGCACGGCGGCGATCGGCGTGCCGGTGCTGCTCAGTTCCGGGCCGTTCACCGAGATCGGCGCCTTCGAGCGCGACCTCGGCGACAACGGCCTGTGGGGCGCGCGCGGCAACCCCATCGACGGGCTGATCCCCACGCCCACCGGCAGCGGCCACTTCGTCGCCACGCTGTTCGCCGTGCCGCGCGGCGAGATCGGCTTCAGCCTGGCCGCGCCGGTGGCCGGCATCGGCGCGTACATGAACCAGTTCCAGGTCGCCGGCGTGCCCAACGGCTTCACGCTGCTGGCCTACGACATGGACGGCAATACGCTGGAGTCGCATACGGTCTCGGTGGACACCGACGCCTTTGGCTACAACGAAGGCAGCTTCCTCGGCATCCACCGCACCGCGGCCGACATCTGGGGCTTCGGCATCGCCGGCAACAACCTGGTGCTGGACAACCTGACGATGACCGCGGTGCCGGTGCCCGAACCCGGCACCTACGGCCTGATGGCCGCCGGCCTGGGCCTGGTCGGCTGGCTGGCGCGGCGGCGGCGCGAAGTGCGCTGAACTGCACGCCGCGACCCGCGGGACGCCAGCGGCTCGCATGGGAAAATGAACGCATCGGCGGCGGCCTGCGGGCCGCCGCGCCTCGTTCGGCGGATGGCGACCTCCCATGAAGATCCTGCTCACCGGCGCCGCCGGCTTCATCGGCATGACGACCGCGCTGCGCCTGCTGGCGCGCGGCGACGAGGTCGTCGGCCTGGACAACCTCAACGACTACTACGACGTCCAGCTCAAGCTCGACCGCCTGGCACGGCTGACGCCGCACGAGCGCTTCCGCTTCGTGAAGCTGGACGTGGCCGACCGGCCGGGCATGGAGGCGCTGTTCGAGCGCGAGCGCTTCGACCGCGTGATCCACCTCGCCGCGCAGGCCGGCGTGCGCTACTCGCTGAAGAACCCGCATGCCTACGTCGACAGCAATGTCGTCGGCTTCATGAACATCCTGGAAGGCTGCCGCCATACGCAGGTGCAGCATCTGGTCTACGCGTCCAGCTCCAGCGTCTACGGCGGCAACACCAAGATGCCGTTCTCGGAGCACGACAGCGTCGACCACCCGGTCAGCATGTATGCGGCCACCAAGAAGGCCAACGAGCTGATGGCGCACACCTACAGCCACCTGTACGGGCTGCCGACCACGGGGCTGCGCTTCTTCACCGTCTACGGCCCCTGGGGGCGGCCGGACATGGCGCTGTTCCTGTTCACGAAGGCGATCCTGGAAGGGCGTCCCATCGATGTCTTCAACCACGGCCGCATGCAGCGCGACTTCACGTACGTGGACGACATCGTCGAGGGCGTGATCCGCGTCACCGACCGCATCGCCGCGCCCGACCCCGCCTACCGCGCCGAGGCGCCGGACCCTGGCACCAGCAACGTGCCGTATCGCGTCTTCAACATCGGCAACCACAGCCCGGTGGAGCTGATGGAATTCATCGGCTGCATCGAGGAGGCGCTGGGCCGCCCGGCCGAGAAGAACCTGCTGCCGCTGCAGGACGGCGACGTGCCGGCGACCTATGCCGACGTTGACGCGCTGACCGGGTGGGTCGGCTTCGCGCCGGCCACCGACATCCGCACCGGCATCGCGCGCTTCGTGGAGTGGTACCGGGCGTACTACAAGGTCTGATACGGCTTCGCATTCGATGCGATAGCAGGGCGCGAAGCCGAAGACAGTGCTGACGCACGGCGAGGCGAAGCAACGCGGTTGGCGCGTTGAATGCGAAGCCGTGTGAGCCCGCGCCTCAGCGCCCGACCTGCTTCAGCAACTCGTGCAGGTGGCGAACCGGGATCGCGTAGGTGATCCCGGTCGGGTTGGCGAGCGCGCTTTCGCGGCTGCCGCGCACCAGCACCATGTTGACGATGGCCAGCACGCGGCCGCTGTCGGCGTCCAGCACCGGGCCGCCGCTGTTGCCCGGGTAGGCCGTGGCGTCGAGCTGGAAGACCTCGAAGTTGCCCTCGCGCAGCCGCGCGATGGCCCGCGTGTCGAGCTGCCGCGAGGTCGGCGCCGGCAGCGCCACGGTGGTGATCGACGCGACGATGCCGCGGTGGCTGACCGGCGCGAAGCCCAGCGTGCCGCCGATCGGAAAACCGATCAGCGCGATCGCCTGACCCTCGCGGGCACTGCCCGGCTCGGCCAGCGTCAGCGCCGGCAGCGGCGCGCCGTCGATGCGCAGCAGCGCGAGGTCGTGGTTGCGGTCGCTGGCGACGACGCGCGCGCGCCGCAGCTGGCCGCCGGTGGGCGTGCGGTCGGCCAGCACGGCCAGCTGCGGGCCGCTGCCGTCGGCCGGCAGCTCCGGCGGCAGCACGTGGAAGTTGGTCGCCACCAGCTGGCCGTCGCCGACCACGAAGCCGCTGCCGCGAAAGCCGAAGCGCGGATTGGCGGTTTCGCTGTAGGTGCCGACCGGCACGATGGACGGCCGCGCCGCGGCGATGACCGCCACCAGGTCGGCCCGAGCCGCGGGGCCGCCGGCGGCCAGTGCCAGGCCGGCGGCCGCGGCCAGCAGCGTGCGGCGGTCGGCGTCCACGGGCGGCCGTCCGGCGCCGCTACAGCGTCTTCATCAGCGCCGCCACCTCGGCCTGCGCAGGGAAGCGGTCGCCGAGGCGTGCCAGGTCCTCGAGCTCGGCCCGCGCCTCGGGCTTCTGGTTGTCCTGGATGAACAGCTTGGCCAGGTTGAGCTTGAGCGACGCGTCCTGCGGGTTGCGCGCGATCGCGCGCTTCTGCGTCTCGATCGCCTTCTTGTACTGCTTCTCGGCGGCCAGCGCGCTGGCCAGCGTGTCCAGCAGCGGTGCGCGGTCGGGCAGCAGGCGGTTGGCCTTCTCGGCCATCGCCAGCGCGCCCGGCTTGCCCTGCTTGACGAGCAGCCAGGCGACGTTGTTCATCGCCAGCGCATTGCCCGGCTGCAGCGTGAGCACGCTGCGGTACGCGGCCTCGGCCTGCGCGAGCTGGCCGCGCGCCAGCGCGACGTCGCCCAGGTAGTAGCGGAACGCGGCGTCGGTGCCGTTCTCGCGCTGCCACTGCTCGGCCCAGCGGTCGGCCTCGGCGGCCTTGCCGGCCGACAGCAGCACGTTGTGCAGCTTGACCGCCGTCTCGGTCGTGCGCTGGCGCTGCAGCGCGCCGCGGTAGGCCGCGGCGGCGGCGTCCCAGCCGCGGCGGCTGGCCTCGACGTCGCCTTCCAGCGTCCAGCCGGCGGCGTCCTTCGGGTGCTTGCCCTGGATCTCGCGCGCGATCGCCAGCCCGTCCTGCGGGCGTTTCTCCATCATCGCGATCATCGCCAGCCCGCGCTGCGCGGCCAGCAGGTCGGGCTGGATCTCCAGCGCCTGGCGCAGCGCGCGGGCGGCCCCGGTGCGGTCCTTGTTGACGAGGTGCGCGTCGGCCATGCGCACGTGGTGCAGCGCGTTGGTCGGCTGCAGCGCGGCCAGGCGGCGGAAGGTCGACAGCGCCTGCTGCGCGTCGCCGGCGGCCATCAGCGCGCGGCCCAGCGCGTCGGCCACCGTCAGGTCGTTCGGCAGCGCGGCGACCGCGGCCTGCGCCGCGACCAGCGCCGGCTGCGTCTGCCCGGTGCCCAGCAGCTGGTTGATCAGCGCCAGGTGGGTGGCGGGCGTGGCCGGGTTGGCCTGCACCGCGCTGCGCGTCAGGCGCGTCACCTCCTCGGGCGGCGCGCCGGTGCGTGCGGCCAGCTCGGCCAGCGACAGCAGCGCCTGGTGGTTGCCGGGATTGGCCTGCAGCAGCGCGTCGAAGCGCTTGCGCGCCTCGTCGGGCTTGCCGGCCGCGAGGTCGATCGCCGCCAGGCTGGCCACCGCCGGGAAGTAGTGGGCCTCGCGCGCGAGCGCGGTCTCGAAGGCCTGGGTGGCGCCCGGTATGTCGTTGCGCGAGAGCAGCACGCGGCCGCGCAGCTGCGGCGCCAGCGCACGCTCCGGCAGCTTCTTGTCCAGCGCGTCGATGGCCTTCAGCGCGGCGGCGATGTCGTTGTTGCGCAGGTGGCCGGTGATCAGCGCCAGGTCGGCGCGCGGGCCGCGGTCGGCGGCGGCGATGGCCTGCAGGTCCTTCATCGCCGGCGCGCTGTTGCCGCGCGCCATCTGGGCCATCGCCACCGAGGTGCGCACGCGCGCGTCGTCCGGGGCCACCTTGGCGGCACGCTGGAAGGCGGCGTCCGAGCGGCGCGTGTCGCCGAGCTGCAGGTAGGCCTCGCCGGCCAGCGCAAGGCTGTTGCCGTCGGGGTCGGGGCCCTCGACGACGGGCTGCAGCACCTCGATGGCCTTGTTCGGCATGCCGGTGCGCAGGTGCACCTGGGCCAGCATCTGGCGCGACAGCAGCAGGCCCGGTGCATTCTTCAGCGCGCGCGAGAGCATGGCCTCGGCCTGCAGCCAGTTGCGCTGGCGGAATTCCGCGGCGCCGGCCAGCTCCAGCGTGCGCACGTTGTCCGGCATCACCTTCAGGATGCGGTCGGCAACCTCGCGCACCCTCTTGTAGTCGCGCTCGGCGAAGGCGAACTGCGCCTCGTAGAACAGGACCTCGGGGTGGCTGGGCGCGATGCGCTGCAGCGTCGCGAACTGCGCCTTCGCGTCGTCCACCTTGCCCTGCTGCATCAGCATCGACACGACGGCGGAGCTGGCGATGAACGAGTCGGGCTTGGCCGCGAGCACCTTGCGCAGCGCGGCCATCGCCCCGGCCTCGTCCTGCTTGCCCATCCACAGCACCTCGCCCTTGAGCACGCCGGCGCGCTCGTTGTCGGGCTCGCGCGCCAGCAGCTCGTCGAGCAGGAAGAGTGCACCGTCGGCGTCGCCGTCGGCCGCGCGCAGCCGCGCCTGCAGCGTGATCGCCGGCGCGTACATCGGCTTGGCCTGCAGCCCGGCACGCAGCGCGGCGCGCGCCTTGTCGAGGTCGTTGCCCAGCACGTGCGCGGCGGCGACGGTGGTCAGCAGGTCGGCGGTGGCGTCGCTGTCGCGCAGGCGCAGGTCGCCGAACTGCGCGATGACCTTGGACTCCTCGCCGATCAGCAGCATCGCGCGCGCGAGATCGGGCAGCACCTGCTCGTCGGGCGCCTTCAGCTCCTGCGCCTTGCGCAGCTCCACCGCGGCGGCCACCGGGTCGCCGGTCTCCAGCAGCGCGCGGCCCAGCAGCGCGCGCGCCTCGGCCGACTGCGGGTTCTTCGAGATCGCGTTCTTCAGCTGGATGACGGCCGCCTTGGCGTCCTTCTTCTCCAGGTACTCCTTGCCGGAGGCGACGAGGTTGGCCTCGGACTCGCCACCGCAGCCGGGCAGCACCAGCACGGTCGTGGCGGCGAGGGCGGCGAGGGCGGCGCGGGCCACGGCGGCACGCAGCGATGGAATCATGAGCAGCCTCCCGGGCAGCAGGTCAGGGTGCGGGCTTCGCGAGCCGAGGACGATAGCGCGCCCAAGGCCGGCGGTCGCGCCTCACAGCGTCTTGAGCAGTTGCGCCGCGTCGGCCTGCACGCCGGAGCGGCCGCCGTGGCGCGCGATCTTCTCGAGCTCGCTGCGCGCGAGCTCCTTGTCGCCGGCCTGGATCGCGATGCGGGCCAGGTTCAGCCGCAGGTAGAAGTCTTCCGGCGCGCGCTCGACGACCTCCTTCTGCAGCGCCAGCGCACGCGGCCACTGCTTGTCGGCCGCCAGCGCGCCGGCCAGCGTGTCCATCAGCGGCGGGCGGCCCGGCAGCAGTTCGTTGGCGCGCTCGGCCAGCGCCACCGCGCCGGGCTGCCCCTGGCGCACCAGCAGCCAGGCCAGGTTGTTCAGCGCGAGCGCGTTGTCGGGCTGGCGTTCGACGACGCGCTCCAGGCGCTGCCGGGCCTGCGCGAAGTCGCCGCGCGTGATCGCGACGCCGGCCAGGTGCTGGTCCATCGTCGGCTCGCCCGGGCGTTCGCGGTCCCATTCGGCGGCGACGCGGTCGGCCTCGGCGCGCTGGCCGGCGGCGAGCAGCGCGCCGTGCAGGCGCACCGCGAGCTCGGGGTGCGGGCGCTGCTTCAGCCCGTTGCGGTAGGCGGCGATCGCGGCCGACGGGTTCTTCAGCCGCTGCTGGATGTCGGCCTCGAACAGCCAGCCGGCGGCGGCATGCGGGCGCTGCTGCTGCATCGTGCGCGCCACCGCCAGCGCGTCGCGCGGGCGCTTGTCGGCGAGTGCGAGGTCCACGAGCCCGCGCTGCGCGGGCATCGAGTCGGGCTGCGCTTCCAGGGCGCGCCGGAACGAGGCCTCGGCGGCGCGCGGGTCGCGCATCGCCAGGTGCACGTCGGCCAGGCGCAGGTGGGTCTGGGCAGTATTCGGGCTCGCGCCGGCGAGCCGCCGGAAGGTGTTCAGCGCCTGCTGCAGGTCGCCGGACTCGAACTGCGCGCGGCCCAGCATGTCCATCACTTCCAGGCTCGCCGGCAGTGCGGCGCTGGCATCCTGGGCCACGGCCAGCGCGGCCTTGAAGTCCTTGGCGCGCAGGTGCAGGTCCACCAGCGCGAGCCGCGGCGACGCCTCGGCCGGCGTGACCTTGATCGCCTCGGCCAGCAGCGCCGCGACCTGCTCGCGCGGCGCACCGCTGCGCAGCTGCAGGTCGGCGATCGCGAGGCGCGCGTTCACGTGCCGGCTGTCTGTCCGCACCATGGCCTCGAAGCGCGGGATCGCGTCCTGCGGGCGCTTGGCCGCCACGTCCAGCTGGGCCAGGCTGGCCGCGGCCGGGAAGTACATCGGGTCGATCTCCAGCGCGCGCTCGAGCTCGGTGCGCGCCGCCTTGGTGTCGCCGCGGGCCTGGTGGATGCGTCCGCGCAGCAGCGCGACGAGCGCCGTGTCGGGCTGCTTCTTCGACATCGCGTCGACCGCGGCCAGCGCCGGCGCGTACTCGCCGCGCTTGAGCCGCGCGCTGATCAGCGCCATGTCGGCGAAGCTGCCCTTGTCCTTGGCGGCGACGGCCTCGAGCTCGCTGAACGCCGTGCCGGCGTCGCCGCGCGCCAGGTGCGTGAGCGCCAGCGCGGTGCGCACGCGGGCGTCGTCCGGCGCCAGCTCGGCGGCGCGCAGGAACAGCGCCTCGGCGCGCCCCGGCTCGGCCAGCTGCAGGAAGGCGTCGGCGGCGACCGAGATGGCCTCGGGGTCGGCGCCGTCGCCGCCGATCATCGGCTCCAGCACCGCCAGCGCGCGCTGCGGCTGGCCCAGCCGCAGGTAGGTCTGGCCCAGCAGCCGGCGCGCCACCGGCAGCTGCGGCGCCTGCTGCAGCGCCTTGTTCAGGTGCGTCTCGGCCAGCAGCAGCGAGCCGTTCTGGAACTCGATCGCGCCCGCCATCTGCAGCGTGCCGGCGTGGTCCGGCGCCACGCGCAGCAGCGCCTGCGCGATCTCGCGCGCGCGCTGGTAGTCGCGCTGCACGAAGGCGATCTGGGCCTCGACGAAGCGCGTCTGCGGATGCTTGGGCAGCACCTCGCGCAGCTGCTCGAGCTGCACCTTCATCGCGTCGACGTCGCGGCGCGCGATCGCCATCGAGATCAGCGCGGTGTGCGCGGGCACGTAGGCCTTCTCCAGCGCCAGCGTGCGGCGGAAGGCCTCGGCGGCCGCCTTCTCGTCGCGCTGCACGTACCACAGCAGCTCGCCCTTCAGGTGCCAGGCCTCGTGCAGCGTGTCCTCGCGCGCCAGCACCTGCTCGACCAGGGCCAGGGCCTCGCCGTAGCGGCGCGCACCGGCGAGCATGCGCGCCTGCAGCACGCGCGCCGGCCCGTGCTCGGGCACCAGCGCCAGCGCGGCGGCCACGGCCTGCTCGGTGCGCTCGCGATCGCCCTGCGCGCCCCAGGCCGCGGCCAGCGTGGCCTGCAGGTCGGCCATCGCGGCCTTGTCGCCCAGGTCGACGCTGGCGTAGTCGGTCGTCACGCGCCGGTACTGGCCGGCGAGCAGCAGCGCGCGCGCCAGCGTGGGCACCACGTCGCGGTCGGCGTGCCGCAGGTCCTGCGCCTTGCCGAGCTCGACGATCGCCGCGCCCGGGTCGCCGCTGTCCAGCAGCGCGCGGCCCAGCAGGTAGCGCGCCTGGCCCGAGTTCGGGTCCTGCTGCAGCGCCGCCTTGAGCTGCACGATGGCGGCGCGCGGGTCGCGCTTGTCCAGGTAGCCCTGGGCCGAGGCGACGAGATCCTGCGGCGTGTCGACGCTGCAGCCGGCCAGCGGCGCCAGCACCAGCGTGCCCGCCAGGCACAGCAGCGCCAGCCGGCCGCGTCGGGCGCCACGCGGGGACGGCGGTCGCGGGCGGACCAGGGTCATGCGGTCGGAAGGAGGCGGACGATGGGGCATGGCGAGGGCAGCCTAACCGACTACTTGATGGCCAGACGCTTCATCAGGTCGTACAGCGTCGGCCGGCTGATGCCGAGGATCTCGGACGCGCGCACGATGTTGCCGTTCGCTCGCGCCAGCGCGGCGACGACGGCGTGGCGCTCGGCGGCCTCGCGCACGGTGCGCAGGTCCAGGTCCCCCTGCTCGGCGGTCTCGCCGGACGCGGTGGGCGGCGGTGGCAGCCCGAGGTCCTCGGCGGTGATGCGTTCGCCCTCGGCCATGATGCTGGCGCGCTTGACGGCATTCAGCAGCTCGCGCACGTTGCCGGGCCAGGGGTGCAGCTCGATGGCGCGGATCGCGTCCTCGCCGAAGGCGAGCGCGCCGCGGCGCTGCTCCTGCGCGAAGCGGCGCAGCAGCGCGTGCGCCAGCAGCACCGCGTCGCCCACGCGTGCGCGCAGCGGCGGGATCTCGATGACGATCTCGGCCAGCCGGTAGTACAGGTCCTCGCGAAAACGGCCCTCGCGGATCAGGCTCTTGAGGTCCTGGTGCGTGGCGCACACCACGCGCACGTCGACCGGGATCTCCTGGCGGCCGCCCAGGCGCTCGATCGTGCGCTCCTGCAGGAAGCGCAGCAGCTTGGCCTGCAGCGAGTGAGGCAGGTCACCGATCTCGTCGAGCATCAGCGTGCCGTTGTGCGCGGTCTCGATCTTGCCCGGCGTGGTCTTCGCGGCGCCGGTGAAGGCGCCCTTCTCGTAGCCGAAGAGCTCGCTCTCGAGCAGGTTCTCGGGGATCGCCGCGCAGTTGATCGCGACGAAACGCCCGCCGCGCTTGGACGCCGCGTGCAGGCCCTGCGCCAGCACCTCCTTGCCGGTGCCGCTCTCGCCCAGCAGCAGCACGGTGGCGTCGGAGCCGGCGACGCGCTCGATGGTGCGCGCGATGCGCAGCATCTCGGGGTCGCGCGTGACCAGGCCGGCCATCGCGTCCGGGTGGTGCAGGGCCTGCAGGCGGCGGTTCTCGGCCTGCAGCTCGGCCAGCCGGAAGGCGCGCTCGATCGTCAGCCCCAGCACCTCGGGGTCGAAGGGCTTGGCCAGGAAGTCGTAGGCGCCCATGGCCACCGCGCGCAGCGCATGGGCCTGGTCGTTCTGCCCGGTCAGCACGATGACCTTGACGTTGGGGTCCACGTCCAGCATCTGCTCGAGCAGCTTGAAGCCCTCGGACACCGAGTCGGGGTCGGGCGGCAGCCCGAGGTCCATCGTGACGACCGCCGGCTGGTGGCGGCGCAGCGCGAGCAGCGCACTCTCGCGGTCGTGCGCGGTGACCGACTCGAAGCGGTCCAGCGACCACTTGATCTGCTTCTGCAGCGCGAGGTCGTCCTCGACGATCAGCAGCGGGTTCGACGTGCTCATGGGCGCGGCCCGCTCACGCCGCGTCGGCGCCGAGCAGGTCGGAGCCCTGCCGGGCCTCGAACAGCGGCATCAGCACACTGACCACGGTGCCCTCGCCGGGCCGGCTGGCCACGCTGATGCGGCCGCCGAGTTCGCGGATGTACTGGAAGCTCTCGTAGGTGCCGATGCCCATGCCGCTGTGCTTGGTGGTGTTGAAGGGGCGGAACAACCTGGTGGCCACGAATTCCTCGCTCATCCCGGCGCCGGTGTCGCCGACCTCGACCCGCACCTGCCCGCTGGCGCGCTGCACCGAGATCCAGACCCGACCCTCCGGCGGCGTCGCGTCGAAGGCGTTCTGCACCAGGTGGCCCAGCACCCGCTCGAGCCGGTCGTCGTGCCCGCGCGTGGCCAGGCGTTCCACCGTCTCGGCGTGCAGCACGCGGCCTTGCGACTCGGCCGTGGCCTGCAGCCTGCGCACGATGGGCGCCAGCTCGACACCGCGGCCGCCGCCCGGGGGCGTGGCCCCCTCGCGCAGCTGCAGCATCAGCCGCCGCATCTTCTCCAGCGAACTTTCGACCGTCAACAGCATGTCGCGCTGGAACTCCGGGTTGTCGTGCAGTCGTTGCGCATTCTTCATCATCAGCGAAAGCTGGGTGACGATGTTCTTCAGGTCGTGCACGACGAAGGCGCTCATGCGGTTGAAGGCGTCGAACTTGCGCGCCTCCAGCAGTGCCTCGGTGGCCTGCATCTGCGCCAGGTAACCGGCGGCCTGGCGGCTGGCGGTCTTCAGCAGGTCGCGCACCTCCCAGTTGAGCTCCATCGCAGTGCGCGGGCGCGCCAGCAGCACGAAGCCCAGCAGGTCGTCGCCGGCCAGCAGCGGCACCACCAGCCAGGCGTTGGGCGCTGCGGTCAGCCAGCCGGGCAGCGCGAGATCGCCGTAGCGGCGCGGCGCGGCGCGGAACTCGTCGAGGTCGATGACCCAGCCCTTCTCGTGCAGGAAGGCCGCGAAGGGCGAGTCGGCGGGTTCCTCGGCGGCCTCGCGCGGCATGTTCCAGCGCGCGGCCTGGGTGAAGGGGGCGTCGGGGCCGGCGCGTGTCCACAGGCTGCCGGCCGGGCACTCGACCATGTTGGCCAGGCCGCGCACGACCAGCGCGCCCACCTCCTGCGGCGAGCTGCGGGACGACAGCATCGCGGTGAAGCGCAGCCATTCCTCGCGGTAGTCGTAGCGGTAGCTGAAGAAGTGCTTGCCGACGAAGACGCGCAGCCAGGAGCGCAGCGAGCCGGAGACGATGACCGCGACCAGGAACGCCACCCCCGCGAAGGCCAGGCTGAGTTGCAGCGCGCGGCCCCAGTCGCCGCCGAAGAAGCGCACGTAGTAGCCGATCGCCGACATGAACAGCAGGTACAGCCCGGCCAGCAGCAGCGTCGCGGAATAGAAGGCGGCGGTGCGCGAGACCTGCAGCTTCGCGATCCAGTCGGCACGCCGTTTGGCGGCGACGAACAGGAAGGGCACCGCCAGCAGGTGCACCGGCGCGCGCACGGCCTGCGCGTCGGGGTCGAAGCGGCCGAACAGCAGCGCCTCCGAGAACAGATAGACGTCGAAGGCGAAGACGCAGGCCAGGCCCAGGCACACCGGCTTGGCGTTCCAGCGCGAGTCCTCGCCGAGGTTGCGGAACAGCTGCTCGATCAGCACCAGGCCGAGCACCGGCAGTGCGAGCGCGGTCGCCAGCACGGTGCGGCCGGGGGGCTCCTCGAGCAGGCCGGCGGCGGCGCGCATCAGCAGCAGCACCAGCGCCGTCGTGACGGTGGCGATGGCCGCGACGGTCAGCACGGTCCCCTCGCGCCGGGTATGGGCGCGCCGCGCCGGCCGCACCAGCACGAGCAGGAAGCCCAGCCACAGCGCGTAGCGCGCCAGGTCCAGCAAGGCGGCACCGAACAGCCAGCCGGTGGTGCGCGCGAAGGTGTCGATGACCGTCGCGCCGGCCCAGGCGGCGCTGGCCAGCAGCGCGCCGACGAACAGCAGCGATCCGGGCCCGCCGTCGCGGCGGAAGCGGCCCGAGGCCAGCAGGTAGACCGCGAAGCCCAGGTGCACCAGCGCGGCCAGTGCGTAACCGTAGATCGTCAGGTCGGCTGCTTGCGCGCCCATCGTGCGCCCATCGTGTCGTCGTCGGCGGCCGGGTCGCCGGCCGCGCCGCCGGCAGGGTCGCGCCGCGCCGCGGCGGAGCGGCCGACGCTCAGCGTGCGCCCTTGCCCGTGAGCACCACGCCGATGGTCTCGAACAGGACCACGAGGTCGAGGAACAGCGTGTGGTTCTTCACGTAGTACAGATCGTACTGCAGCTTCTCCTGCGAATCCTCGATCGTCGAGCCGTACTGGTAGCGCACCTGGGCCCAGCCGGTGACGCCGGGCTTGACGCTGTGGCGCACCGCGAAGAACGGAATCTCCTGCGTCAGCTGCTCGACGAAGTAGGGGCGCTCGGGACGCGGGCCGACCAGGCTCATTTCGCCCTTGAGCACGTTGAGCAGCTGCGGCAGCTCGTCGATGCGCGCCAGGCGGATCAGGTGGCCGACGCGCGTGATGCGGTCGTCGTTGGTCGTCGCCCAGCGCGGCTTGCCGTCCTTCTCGGCGTCGGTGCGCATGCTGCGGAACTTGATGACGCGGAAAACGCGGCCATTGCGGCCGACGCGCTCCTGCGTGTAGAAGACGGGCCCGCGGCTGTCCAGCTTGATCGCGATCGCGGTCAGCAGCATCAGCGGCAGCGCCAGCACCGTCAGCAGGCTGGCGCAGACGATGTCGAAGACGCGCTTGATGAAGGTGCGTGCGGCACCCTGGTTGAAGCCGTCGCCGAAGATCAGCCAGCTCGCGTTGACGTAGTCGATGCGGATCTGGCCCAGCGTCTTCTCGAAGTGCGTGTTCAGGTCGTAGACCTTGATGCCGTGCAGCTTGCAGTCCAGCAACTGGCGCAGCGGCATGCTGCCGGCGCGGCGCTCGGTCAGCGCGACGACGATCTCGTCGACCCCCAGCTTGCGTGCGGTCTCCGGCAGCGTGCCCTCCAGCGGCAGCAGGTCGCGCTGCGGCACGGCGGGTTCCTTCTCGTTCGGACCCGCGATGTAGCCGACGACATGGGCATTCGGGTCCGCCGCCTTCAGCGTGCTGCCGACGGTCTTGGCTGCCGGCCCGGCGCCGAACACCAGGATGCGCGTGCGCGTGCGCGGCACCGCCGCCCAGTGCGCGACATACACCCGGCGCAGGATCACTGCGGCCACGCCGGCCAGCGCCGAGTACTGCACCGCGACACGGTTGGGCAGGTCGGCCGGCAGCAGGCCGAAGATGATCCAGGTCAGCGGCAGCGCCACCACGAGCGCGATCGCCGCGCGCACGCAGGACTGCCCGAAGGAGCTGCTGGTGTGCTTCTCGTACAGGCCCGAGGCGCTGTTGATCACGAACAGGCAGGCCGCCAGCGAGACGACATGCGTGCCGGCCAGGGGCATCGCGTCGTTCAGGCTGCCGGCTTCGAGCATCAGCACCGCGACGATGACGAAGAACACCATCGCCACGTCGAACAGGATGCTGGCGATCGTCGCCCGGGGTACGTAGTGGTTGAAGATTCGGATCATCGTGACTTGCGTTGCGGCGCGGCCGGGACAGGCCGGCGCCTTCAGGCGCAGGCGGGCGTGCGGTCGTGGGACGGGCAATCCGGTGCGGACGGGAAGCGGTACGGAGTCAGCGGCTGCATCCCGGATGGTCTCCATCGCATCGGTTTCGCTGCTCGGTGCCTGCATCCGCAGCGCCTGCGGACCGCCGGGCTCCCTCGCTCCAACCCGGCCGGACCACTGTAAGCAGGCGCTACAAACGCCCACAACCCCCGCGTTGAGGGGGGCGCGTGACATATGTCAATCATTCGCGCCCTCGTGACCCGGATCGGGTCCATGCAGACGGTGGCACGCTTGCCGGCCCGGCACGATCAGGCGCCCGCCCTCGCCGGCCGGTCCTCGTGCAGCTTGAGGGCCTTGATCGTGAGGTGTCGCGCCAGCAGCAGCGGCGGCATGCGCAGCCAGTGAGCACGCACATACAGCGCAAACAGCGCCGCTGGCGTCCAGGTGTCCGTCGCACCGGCATGCAACGGTCGCAGCGCCCGCGCCCACAGGGCGTCCATCAGCAGGGCCACCGGGGGCGGGGGCGCGGCGCGCGCGAGCTCCACGGCGACCGCCTGCGGCACCGCCACGCCGAGGATGGCGGCGGCATGCCGCAGTGCGTGATAGAGCGGCCGCTGCAACCCGAGCTGCCGGGATCGGAGCACCAACTGCGGCCAAAACGCAGGATCGGTGGCGAATTCGTCGATCAGAAGCGCGATGTCGGAGAGATCGCGCAGGCCGTGGCTCATCTCCTCGTTGTGCGTCAGGTGGGTCACGCTGTGCAGCAGCATGTCCGCAGGCGCCAGCACCTGCAGCCGCGGGTCGTCGCGCAGCGGCACCGCCGCGGCGAGCAGGCTCGCAGAGTCCGGGCGCAGCCGCGCCGTCTCCGGCAGGATGGCGTGGTGCACGTCGACCACCGTATGGCGGTGCAGGTGCTGCATCGGCGGCAGCTCGTGCATCCACTGGCGGTAGTAGCGCTGGTCGTAGGCCGAGTGATGGGTCGTCGCCCAGCCGTGCATCATCAGCGCCGCCTCGACCTCGGCGATGCGCGCCTTGGGCACCAGGATGTCGACGTCCGAGAACAGCCGCCCGGCGGCCGCTGCGCGGCCGGCCATCAGGTAGGCCGCGCCCTTGAGCAGCGTCACCGGCACGCCGATCGGCGCCAACGCCGAGGCCAGGAAGCGGGCCTCGCGGCGCACCTCGTCCTGCTGCGCCAGGGCCAGCACGCGGATGTTCTGCAGGTGCTCGGCGGGGCCGGGTGGCGGCACGACTCCGGCGCGCTGCGCCAGCACGTCGATGCGCGCCAGCAGGTCCGCATGCCGTGCCTCGCGCAGCAGCCGCTCCCAGCCCGGCATGTCCAGCGTCGCGAGTACCGTCGGGTCACGCAGCGCGCGCACCAGCATGGCTTCGGTTCGGCGGGTCATCGCGACTCAAGCGCGCAGCGCTGCACTCGCGGCCAGGCGGTTGAACAGCGCCGTCGCGTCCTCGAGCCGGCTGTAGCTGAACTCGAAGGCCTCGCAGCGCTCGACCAGGTCGGCCAGCGTCTCGAAGCCGCGCACGCCGTGGACGTTGTAGTTGAAGGCGTTGTCGACCAGCGCCATCAGCGCACGCCCGCGCGACAGCGGCGTCAGCGCCGTCGGCGCGCCGGCCACGTAACGCGGAAGCACGATCCACGCTGGCAGCGCACGTTCGGTGGCGCGCCGGACGGCATCCGCCGGCGGGCTGAAGTGCGCGACGCTGCCCTTGGTCGTCTCGTGCACCACCGGCCCGAAGCGGGCCTGCGGCGCGAAGGCGCGGATAGCCTCGATCGAGGCGTTCTTCAGGCTCACCGGTCGCGGCACCGGCACGAGGTCGCCGCGCGCCGGGTCGATGACTGTCAGCTCGTCCGACAGCAGCCGCCAGCCGCGCCACACCAGCCCGGCGGCGAGCGTGCTCTTGCCCGAGCCTGGCGGCGCGGGCAGGATCAGCGCGCGGCCGCCACGCTCGATCACCGCCGCGTGCAGGATCACGTAACGGTGCAGGTGGGAGTACAGGCACCAGTTCAGGCCCCACTCGAGCATGGGAAAACCCTGGTCGCCGGGCAGCGGCGTGAAGGGGGACTCGCCGTCGAACAGGAAGCGCACCTGCGGCCGCCACCAGCGCCGCAGGCCGCGCGGGCGGTCGACGCTGACATGGAAGTCGGAGAAGGTGTCCTCGCCGGGGCTGTCGTGTTCGGCGTAGTGCAGCGCGATGCCGTCGGCCACCGCATCCAGCCGCGAACGCACGGCAAAGACGGCCGGCCCGGTGCGCAGGCGCAGACCGGCGCCTTGCAGGCGCGCGCGCAGCGCCTGCGGCGCCAGGTCGGCGACCTTCAAGGATCGATGGCGACCACCAGTCCCACCTGGGCCAGCCGCTGAAGCGTCTCTTCGAGCATCAGCCGGGCATTGTCGTCGGGCGCGTCGATGCCGAGGAGGCGACGGCACAGGGTGTCGGCATCCAGTGCGTGCGGGGCGTCACGGAGCGACACCAGAACCTCGCCGGCGCCACCGTCGAGCAGGTGCGTGGTGCACGAGGCTGCGTCGTGGACGACCATCTCGTCGTTCCAGCGACGCCAGCGCATTGAATCGGCGGCGGCATAGCGCCGCAGCGACCCCGACATCCCTGCCACGCCGTCGTCAGGCGGGCATCGTCGTGCGCATCCAGGCGATCAAGCCGCCCATCGGGCTGTCGGGGACGGCGTAGTCCGGATACCACTTGATGCCGGCGGTCGGTTCGTAGTAGCCGCGACTGACGAAGCTGGCCCAGATATTCTTGGCCGTGACTTCGCTGAGCACGTCAGTCGGCGTCAAGCCAGCGTTGGCATTCAGCACCGCAGCCACGCAGTGGCGCGCCAGGCCGTCGCGGCCGCCCGTCGCATTGAGCGAAAGAACCTGCAGGAATGTCATCCCTGCGTAGCCGCCGCTGGCCCCGAAGACATCGTCGAACAGCGTCGCCTGGTTGCTGTTCATCGGCGTGAACTGATTGTTGTTGTTCGTGCTGCTGGTGGCGTTGAAGCGGGACGGCCAACGCTGGGCATGCTGCGGCTGCCTCCAGTAGTCGGGGCCGTGTCCCCCGCACGTGTACATCTGATCCATCCGGCTCATGTTGACCGACGCGTGCGACGAGGCCTGCGTGCAGGTCGTGGCCGTCACAGGTCGGCTGGTCAGCGAGAGCAGGACGGGCGCGGAGGCAAGTCCGCCGCGCAGCAACCGGCGCCGGCCGGCGCGCACCGCTTCGGGCGCGGCGACCGGCTCGGCGGCATCGTGCAGGGGGTCGGGCGTCATGGGCTGTGTGCTCGCTCGGAACCTTGGTTCGTGTGTGAGTGATTGTAGGAGCCGGGGGGCAGGCTGCCTGCCTTCCGCGCCCCCATGATCCGGGGGGAGACCTCGGGTCGTGGGGGATGTCGTGACGACTGCCTGGTGATGCAGCCCGCCGGTATACGTTCGGTCGCTCGCGACCCTGGTCGCGCCGCGCAGGAGAGGCTTGCGCTCGAAAAAGAAGGTGCGCCTGGGCCCGTCTGGCAGCCCTGGCCTGGCCTCCCGGCGAGCCAATCCCAAGCGCGAGCATCGGGGCGGCCAAGTCGATGCGCTGCGGCACGGCAGCCAGCCGGTGTGCCTGGCCACTCCCTTCGTTCGCGGGGGTGCCGGACCGGGACCAGGGTCTTCGAGGCGTCGGGAAAGCTTACAGTTATGCCCAGGGTCATGCCCGCCGGGGCCGCCGGCCGCATGTAAGCTGTTGATCTACAAGAGTTTGCTTCCGCTGGCACACGCCATGCAAAGGTTGAGGCGTCGGGTGACGGCTGACAGCCTCCGAAACCCCAGGCCAATCGACTTCCCAAGGAGCGTTACAGATGAACAAGTTTTGCAAGCTGGCTGCAGCAGCAGCGCTCGCAGTGGCTGGCGCCGGCGCCCAGGCGGCGTTCGTGATCGACGACTTCAGCGCGCCGCAAGCACTGATCACTGACCTGACCACCGGCGACGGCGGTGTGTGGGCCGCCCAGACATTCAATGCATCGAGCATCATCGGCGGCTATCGTGACCTGTACATCGAGAAGACGGCCGCTGTCGCGGACGATGGCTTCCTCGGCGTGCGTGCCGGTGTCGGCGCCGGATCACTGTCCTACTCCCAGGACACGCTCCAGGGTGCGTTTGGCTTCGTGCGCTGGGACGGCGTTGCAACCGGCGGCGCCATCGACACCTCCGGGCTCGGCGGCGTGGATCTGTCGACCACGAGCGTCGCCATCAGTGTCGAAGTGCTTTCGGCGGACCTGAACTTCCCGCTGACCTTCAACGTCTGGACCGACGGCGACAACGACAGTGTGTACACGCTATCGTCACTGACGAAGCTGGCCGGCCCTGGGCCAGGCATCTTCAACTTCATGTTCACCGACTTTGTGGGTGCGGACTTCTCGCGGGTGGGCGCGCTGGAACTCGTGCTCAACAACAGTGCGATCGTCGACCTAGACATTCGAATCGACCTGATCCAGGCCGTTCCGGAGCCGGGCTCCCTTGCGCTCGTCGGAGCGGCGTTGCTTGGCCTTGGCGCCGCCCGCCGGCGGGCCAAGTCGGCCTGATCCGACGACGGATCCTCAGGGAAGTCAGGAAGGGGCGCCTCGGCGCCCCTTCTTCTTTTTGGGCCCGAAACGTGCGCTGACGGCGCTCAACGGCACCCCCCACGACTCAGGGGGGTGACTGCGCGGGCCGGCCGGAGGCGCTCGCTAACATCCCGTTGCGCTCGCGCTGCGACGTGAAATATGCGCCTGGAGCGCCGGCCTGTCGCCCGCCGGGTGCGCGCCGTGGCGAGGGGGCTGTGCCATCATTCCGGCCGGCTTCGTGCACAACCTGTCCAATGGCACACGCTGTGGCACGGTCCGCGTGTCGCCGCCGCCGCGCAGCACCCCGACCACCCCAGCCCAACGATCAGGAGTCCGCCTTGTCCGCACCGTCCTCCCGCCTCCGGACCTTCTGGAACCGCTGCCGCCTGCTGACGGCCGGCACGATCGTGACGGCGCTCGCGGCCTGTGCCACCGGACCGGCCGACGTGCCGCCGGCGCCGGCCGCCGCGGCGACGCAGGACTACACCTACGTCATCGGCGCCGGCGACAGCCTGAACATCATCGTCTGGCGCAACCCCGAACTGTCGCTGTCGGTGCCGGTGCGGCCTGACGGCAAGGTCTCCGCGCCGCTGGTCGAGGAACTGGTGGTGCAGGGCAAGACCTCGTCCGAGGTCGCCCGCGACATCGAGAAGAAGCTCTCCACCTACGTCCGCGACCCGGTCGTCACCGTCATCGTTACCAGCTTCGTCGGGCCGTTCAGCGAGCAGATCCGCGTCGTCGGCGAGGCCGCACGGCCGCAGTTCCTGCCCTTCCGCCAGAAGATGACGCTGCTGGACGTGATGATCGCGGTCGGCGGCCTGACCGACTTCGCGTCCGGCAACCGGGCGACCATCCTGCGCACGTCCGAAGGCAACAAGCAGTATGCGGTGCGCCTGAACGACCTGATCAAGCGCGGCGACGTCTCGGCCAACGTCGAGATGCGGCCGGGCGACATCCTCATCATCCCGCAGAGCTTCTTCTGACGGCGGCTGCGCACTGCGCCGCCAGCCGCGACCCGGCCTGAAGCCGCCCCGTCCAACGTCACCCGAGCCGACACCGCATGGAAGAGATCGTCAAGCAGGTCATGACCATCCTGCGCGGGATGTGGAAGTTCCGCTGGCAGGGGTTGATCGTGGCCTGGATCGTGGCCGCCGTCGGCGTCGTCGTCGTCTTCCGCATCCCGGACCAGTACGAAGCCAGCGCCCGCATTTATGTGGACACACAGTCGATTCTGAAGCCGCTGATGTCCGGCTTGGCCGTGCAGCCCAATATAGAGCAGCAGATCGCGATCCTCAGCCGTACGTTGCTCAGCAGGCCGAACATCGAGAAGCTGGTGCGTATGGCGGATCTGGATCTGAAGAGTGAGTCCAAGCGAGATCAGGAAGAGCTGATCGACAAGCTCATGGCCAGCATCGCGATACGGGACGGCACCCGTGACAACCTCTACTCCCTGGCCTTCCGAGATGCAGACCAGGAGAAGGCCAAGCGTGTGATCCAGTCTCTGGTGTCGATCTTCGTCGAATCGAGCCTCGGCTCGAGTCGAAAGGACACCGATGCCGCCAAGACCTTCCTGAACGAGCAGATCAGGGCCTTCGAGGCCAAGCTCGAGGAGGCCGAGGCGCGCATGAAGGAGTTTCAGCTGCGCAATCTTGACCGAGTCGGACCGGATGGGCGCGACACGCTAACGCGTATGGGTGAAGCGCAAGGTCTGCTAGACGGCGCGCGGCTGCAACTGCGCGAGGCCGAGCAGGCCCGCGACGCTGCCCGCAGACAGCTTGCTGAGGCGCGCGGACAGGCGCCAAGCTCGGCCTTGCCGGATCTGTTGCAGGGGTCTGGAGGCAGCGCCGGTAGCCTGCCTGTGGCTACGCCGGAGATCGATGCCCGAATCGACGCTCAGCAACGAAACCTGGACGCATTGCTGCAGCGCTATACCGACCGCCACCCGGACGTCGTGGGCACGCGCCGGCTGCTTGCGGAGTTGGAGGAGCTCAGGCGCAAGGAGGTGGCCGAGCTCCAGCGCAAGGCTGCGCAACGCGCAGCGGCCGCGCCTCCCGGTACACCTGGTGGTGCCAACGCCGATCTGGCCATCCAGGAGCTCAACCGGATGCTGGCGACGGCCGAAGTCCAGGTCGCGGCGATGAAGGCCCGAGTGGATGAGTACAGCCGGCGACACGCCGCGTTGCGGGAGTCGTTGCGAACTGCACCGCAGATCGAGGCCGAGGCGGCCCAGCTCAACCGCGACTACGAGGTCACCAAGCGCAACTACGAGGACCTGGTCGCCCGCCGCCAGTCCGCGGTCATGTCCGGCGAACTCGACGTCGCCTCAGGCGTCGCCGAATTCCGCCTCATCGACCCGCCGCGCGTGTCGCCCAAGCCGGTGGCGCCGAACCGGCTGCTGCTGCTGCCGGTGGCGCTCGTCGCGGCGCTGGCCGCCGGCCTGTTCACCGCCTTCGCGGCCGCCCAGCTGCGACCGACCTTCGACGACGCCAGCGAACTGCGTTCCAAGACCGGGCTGCCGCTGCTCGGCGTGGTCACAATGGTCATGAGCGACGTCGACCGCCGTGTCGAACGCATGGGGACGATCCGCTTCGTCACCGCCACCGGCAGCCTGGTCGGCCTGTTCATCGCCGGGTTGATTGCCATGTCCCTGATGGGCCGCTACGGAGGCTGACCGATGAGCAGCTTGATCGAACAGGCCGCCCAGCGGCTGGAACAGCTGCGGCAGGCCGGCGTCAGCCTGCCGGACCTCGAGCCGGCCGCCACCGCGGCAGGTCCCGGCGTCGCCGCGGATCTCCCGCCGACGCCGGCCGCGCCGATGCCGGCCGCCGCCGTCGCGCGGCCGGAGGCCGTCTTCACGTCCAAACGCGTCGAGATCGACCTCGACGCCGTCGCCACGGCGGGCATCGTGACACCGAACGCACCGCGCACGCACCTCGCCGACCAGTACCGCGTGCTCAAGCGGCCGCTGATCGCCAACGCCACCGGCAAGGGCGCGGCCACCGTCGCGCACGGCAACCTGATCATGGTGACCAGCGCGCTGCCCGGCGAGGGCAAGAGCTTCACGTCGATCAACCTGGCGATGAGCATCGCCGCCGAACTCGACCACACGGTGATGCTCGTCGACGCCGACGTCGCCCGGCCGTCGGTGCTGCGCGTGCTCGGCCTGCCCCCGGCGCCCGGCTTGCTGGACCTGCTGGAAGGCAAGGCCGAGATGGCCGACGTGCTGCTGCGCACCAACATCGACAAGCTGACCATCCTGCCCAGCGGGTCGCCGCACCCCAAGGCCACCGAACTGCTGGCCAGCGAGGCCATGAACCAGCTGCTGGACGACATGGCGACGCGCTATCCGGACCGCATCATCATCTTCGACTCGCCGCCGCTGCTGCTGACCACGGAGTCGCGGGTGCTCGCCACCCACATGGGCCAGGTCGTCGTCGTCGTTCACGCCGGCCGCACGCTGCAGGCCAACGTGCAGCAGGCGCTGGCGGCCATCGAGGGTTGCCCGGTCAAGCTGATGGTGCTGAACAAGGCGCGCAGCGGGGCCGAGGGCAGCTACGGCTACGGCGGCTATGGTTATGGCTACGGCTATGGTTATGGGTACGGCTATGGCTACGGCAGCGGATATGGCGGCGACCGCGCCAAGGCGGCGCAAGGCGAAGGCTGACCGCTCGCCCTCATGAAGCGCTGCCCCGGTCGTTCCACCATTGCTCCGCCCCCCACGCCGACGGCGCTTGCTGCCGCGTTGGTGCTGGTCGCGTGGCCAGCGTTGGCGCAGGATGCGGGGCAGGTTACGCAGAGCCGAAGGCTTGTCGTGACGCCCACGTTCACGGCTTCAGAGACCTACACCGAGACCGATTCGGCGCGCGACCGAGGCGTCCGGGACGGCGAGTTCGTCACGCGGCTGAGTCCCGGCCTGCGCATCAGCAGCCGTTCCGGCCGCGTGCAGGGTTCGCTTGACTACAGGCTCAACGCGTCCTGGTACTCCAAGACCTCGGAGGCCAAGGCATTCGACAACGTGCTGTCTGCTTCGTTCTTGGCCGAGGCCATCGACAACCGCTTTTTCGTCGACGCTCGTGCGTCGATCA
Source organism: uncultured Rubrivivax sp. (assembly GCA_937967345.1). Lineage (GTDB taxonomy): Bacteria > Pseudomonadota > Gammaproteobacteria > Burkholderiales > Burkholderiaceae_C > Rubrivivax. Next base: position 26,701 of record CALBTN010000194.1, read on the forward strand.
GCCAGCAAACGCTGTCGCCCTTCGGCACGCAGTCGGCCGACGACCGCACGCGCTACAACGAGAACCAGACGGAAGTGCGCACCGCCACCCTGTCGCCGTACATCGTCGGCTCGCTCGGTGAACTCGCGACCTGGCAGCTGCGCTACAACGCCAGTCTCACCGACACCCGTGGCGGCACGGTCAACGACTCGCTCACCTACGGCCCGACGCTGACGGTCTCGTCCAGCAATGCCGGCGCCTTGGTCGGGTGGGGCCTGCTCGCGAGCCAGCAGACGATCGACTTCAAGGGCGGCCGCGCCACCGAGATCGAACGCGTCAATGCGCAGCTCTTCTTCCGGCCCGACCCCGATGTCACGCTCTCGGTCAATGGCGGCCAGGAGCGCACCAACGTCGGCTCGGCCTTCAGCCGCACCTACGACAACTGGGGCGCCGGCCTGCGCTGGACGCCGACGCCGCGCACGCTGATCGCGCTGCAGGGCGACGAGCGCTACTACGGGCGCGGCCATTCGGTGCTGGTCGAGCAACGCATGCGGCGCAGCGTCGTGCGCTACACCGACAGCCGCGACGCCACCAGCGGCGCCGACCCCAACGGCGTCGGCCAGCCGGTCACGCTGTACGACCTGTGGTTCAGGGTGTACGCCACGATCGAGCCGGATACCATTTTGCGCGGTCAGAGGGTGCGCGACGATCTGCGCCTGCTCGGCCTGGACCCCAATGCGCTAGTCGCCGGCGGCCTGCTCGGCTCGGCCGTCTCGCTGCAGCAGCGGCGCGACCTGTCGTGGGCACTGCTGGGCGTGCGCACGACGCTCAACCTGCAGGCCTACAACAGCACGACGCGCATCCTCGACGACCCCAACAACACCGGCAATGCCGAGCCGGTGCGGCTGTGGGGCTACAGCGCCACGGTGTCGCACCGGCTGACGCCGACCGCGTCGATCAGCCTGACCGGTTCGCGCCAGATCGCCAAGTCCACGCGCACGCAGCCCGGCAACGACCTCAAGTCGGTGCTGCTCGCTTGGTCCGACCGCGTCAGCACACGCACCTCGGTCGGCCTGTCGGCGCGCTACTCGGTCTTCGACAGCCCCACGGACCCGTACCGCGAGGCGGCCGTTACCGCTTCCGTCAGCCTGGTCTTCTAGATCATGTACGAGGCCTTCTACGGGCTGAAGAGCAAGCCCTTCCAGCTCAACCCCGACCCGAACTTCTACTTCGCGAGCAAGCAGCACCGGCGCGCGAAGGCCTACCTGGAGTACGGCGTCTCGCGCAACGAGGGCTTCATCGTCATCACCGGCGAGATCGGCG
>CALBTN010000195.1 GCA_937967345.1 uncultured Rubrivivax sp.
CGGCAGCGCATCGGGGCCGACCGCCGCCATCACCGCGCGCAGCGTCAGCACCAGGCCGAAGGCGGTGAACGCCAGCAGCGACAGCCCGCTGCCCGCGCTGCGGCGCTCGCCGGGCAGGCTCGCGATCAGCCACGCCGTGGCCAGGCCGAGCGCGCCGCAGGCCGCCGACATCGACACCACCGCGACCCACATCGGCACCAGCCCGGCAAAGGCCGCGAGCGGGCCCGACAGGCCGATCGCGGCCACCCCCAGCACACCGGCCCAGCGCATGCGGCGCTGCTGCCAACGCAGGTGCACCCGCAGTGCCAGCACCGGCACCGCCAACCCAGCCAGGTTGGCCAGCGGCTGGGTCATCCAGGCCGGCACGTGCCCGCGCAGGAAGTAGCCGACGAAGGCCAGCGCGGCAAACCCCATGGTCCAGGCCCAGCCCAGCAACACCGCGCGCTGGCCGCCGAAGACCCGTGTCAGCGCGATGCACAACCCGCCCAGCAGCGCGCTGAACAGCGCGATCGTCAAGTGCAGGGTGACGGGGTCGAGGGTTTGAAACGGGGTCATTCGCAGTGCTCGCACCGGCGGGTTGAGCCGCGCGTGCAGTGCGCGTGGCGGGTGCTCTGGCCAAGCCATCGGCGCCAACGCCATTCACTCGATCTGGGATTACCCTTGGTTACACGCGGCGCGTGCACAAGTGCCGCTTGCGATGCGCGGCGGTCCCGCGCCGCCGAGTGGCTACGATGCGCCCATGTCTGCCGCACCGACCTTCCACGTTGCCTGCCTGTGCGCCGCCTGGTGCCGCACCTGCGAGGGTTATCAGGCGGTGTTCGAGCAGGCGGTGAGCGAGCTGGCCGCTGCCGGCGTGGCGCTGCGATCGCGCTGGGTCGACATCGAGGACGAGGCCGATCTGGTCGGCGACGCCGACGTCGAGACCTTCCCGACACTGCTGATCGCCGACGCGCGCGACGTGCGTTTCGCCGGGCCGCTGACGCCGCAGCCCGACACCTTGCGCCGGCTGCTGCGCGCCACCTTGGTCGAGGCCGCCGCCGACACCGGCTGGCCGGCGGTGGCACCGGAGCTCGCCGCCTTGGCCGAGCGGCTGCGCGCACTCGACTGACGCACGGCCCGCGCCAGCAGGCTGCGGCTGGCTGAGCCCAGGGCCGCCGGGTGCATCTCGTTACACTGAACGGCTGCTACCGGGACTGCTTGTCCACCGATCGATGCCGGCTGATCGCCTCAGCGCCCCAGCGGCGGCGCCGCTGCCGCCGGAAGCGGCCGACCCCGGCCGGCGCTTCGTCACGCTGGTGTTTGCCGACCTGTCGCGCTCCACCGAACTGGCCGCGCGAATGGAGGCCGAGCACTACGCGGCGCTGCTGTCAGGGCTGCGCCGCGGCTACGACGAGATCGTGCCGCGCCACGGCGGCGTGGTGGTGCGGGTGCAGGGCGACGGCGTGCTGGCGATGTTCGGTTACCCGCACACGCGCGAGGACGATGCGCGGCGCGCGCTGCTGGCCACGCTGGCGCTGCACGCCCACGTGCGCGCGCTGCCGCTGAGCTTGCCGGCCGGCTTCGAGCCGCGGCTGCACTCGGGCGTGCACGGCGGCCTGGTGCTGATCCGCCAGGGCGACATCGAGCGCGGGCGCTTCGAGCTCAGCGGCTCGGTGCCCAACATCGCGGCGCGGCTGGCCGAGCGTGCACGGGCCGACGAGATCCTCGTCAGCGTCGACACGCTCGGGCCGGCGGCACGGCACTTTCACGCCGGCCCCGCGCAAACGCTGACGCTGCGCGGCCGCGACGAGCCGATCGCCGTGGTCAACGTCAGCAGCGCGGCCGCGGGCGCAGCCGGCTGGCGCGGCCCGGCAGGCAGGTCGGCCACGCTGGTCGGGCGCGATGCCGAACTGCGCCAGCTGGTCGAAGTGCAGGCCGAAGCGGCACAGGGCCAGTTGCGCATCGCCACGATCGCCGGGCCGCCCGGCCTGGGCAAGACCCGGCTGGCGCAGACGCTGGCCGAGAGCGCCGAAGCCCAGGGCTGGCGCACGCTGCGCGCGCATTGCGACGAGTCGCTCGGCGCCGAGGCGATGCAGCCGTTCATGCAGCTGGCCCGTGCGCTCGACGCGCCGAGCCCGACGTCGACCGCGCAGGCCGCGGCCAGCCTCGGCGCGCTGCTGGCCAGCCTGGCTGCGCAGCAGCCGGTGCTGCTGTTCATCGACGACTGGCATTGGGCCGACGACGCGTCGCAGCATGTGCTGATGGCCTTGCGGCGGTGGCCGCCGCTGCGGCTGCTGATCGTGCTGACCACGCGCCACGCGCCGGGCCCGCACGAGCTGCAACGCTTCGACCGCACGCTGCTGCTGGCGCCGCTGGCCGACCGGGCCGCCGAGGCGCTGGCCAGCGCGCTGCTCGGCCCGGTCGACCCTTTCGTGCTGGCGCAGGTGTGCCGCCACGCCGGCGGCAACCCGCTGTACCTGGGCGAGCTGTGCCACTCGGTGACGCGCGCGCTGCTGCGCGACGCGGCGCTGGTGGAGCTGTCGGACGCCAGCGCCAGCGCGGCGGCGCCGCGGCTGAGCAGCGGCGCGGGCTTCCTCGCGCAACTGGTCGGCTCGCGGCTGCAGGCGCTGCCGCTGGAGCAGGCCGAGCTGCTGCGCGCGGCGGCGGTGATCGGCAACGTGGTGCCGCTGTGGCTGCTGGAACAGCTGACCGGGCACGAGCCCGACAGCGCGGGGCTGGCCGCGCTGGCCGAGCAGGACTTCCTGCACGCCGACGCGCGCGGCAGCACGCTGCGCTTCAAGCACGGGCTGACGCGCGACGTGATCTACGCCGGCATCGACCTTGCCGTGCGCCAGAACCTGCACCTGCGCGTGGCCGCGGCGCTGCTGGTCCGGCAAGCCGAAGGCGCGCTGGCCGACGCGCAAGCGGCGCTGGCGCACCATTTCGCGGCCGGCGGCGACAGCGTGCTGGCGCTGCGCTTCGCCGAGCAGGCGGGCGACCGCGCGCTGGCCGCCTCGGCGCTGGACCGCGCGCGCGCCCACTACCGCGTCGCATTGGCCGCGCTCGACCGCCTGCCGCCGCTGCCGGCGCGGGTGCGCCAGCGCGTGGACCTCGTGCAGCGCCTCGGGCTGGTGTCGATCTACGACGCCACGCGGGTCGATCTGGCGATCGCGCAGCGCGCGCTGGCGCTGGCCGAGGGCAGCGGCGATGCCGCGCTGATGGCACGCTCGCGCTTCTGGCTGGGCTACATCCACTACGGTCTGGGCGACATGCCCGAGGCGGTGCAACACTGCGAGCATGCGCTGACCGAGGCCCGCGGCAGCGGCGACAAGAAGTTGATCCTGGCGGTGGCCGCCGCGCTCGGCCACGCCCACACCGGCGCGGCGCAGTACACCCAAGCGCTGCCGCTGCTCGACCAGATCAGCGCCAGCCGGCGCCGCGGCACCGGCCGCACCGACGCGCTGACCGCGTTCACCATCGTCTGCCGCGCCTGGGTGCTGGGCGACCGCGGCGAGTTCGACGCCGCCGAGGCGGCCTTCGCTGACGCGCTGCAGTGCGTGGTCGGCGACGAGCACGAGGTCGGCGCCACGATCCACGGCTGGCACGCGGCGGTGCTGCTGTGGCGTGGCCACTGGGAGCGCGCGCGCCGCGCGGCGGCCGAATCGGCGCGCATCGCGCGCGGCACGCGCAGCCTGGCGCAGTACTCGATCGCCGAGGCCATCGCCGGCTGGGCCGACTGGCAACTGCAGCACCGCCCCGAGGCGATCGCGCGCATCGAGCAGGCCACCGCCTGGCTGGCGCCGCGCGAGACCGGGCTGTACCGCTCGCTGAACCTGGGCTGGCTCAGCGAAGGGCTGTTCGCGCTGGGCCAGCGCGAGCGGGCGCGCCGCTGCGCCGCGCAGGCCTTGGGCCGGGCGCGCCACAGCGACTGGCTCGGCGTGGCGATGAGCCAGCGCGCGCTGGCGCTGGACTGGCTGGCGCGCGGCCAGCCATGCGTGCGCCTCTTCCTCGGCGGCAGGCGCGGCGCTCAGCACGGCGATCACGGCGCCGACGGCCGCCTCTGCGCCTGCCGGCGCCAGGTCGAGCA
>CALBTN010000196.1 GCA_937967345.1 uncultured Rubrivivax sp.
TACACCATCATTCCGGCGATCCTCATCGGCCTGATCGACGTGCGCGACGTGCGGCGCAACACCTACACCGCGGCGCTGCGGGCTGCCTATGGCGTGACCAACCGCTTCGAGATCGAAGGCCGGATTCCCTACCTCTACCGCTCGGACACTGCCGTCGGGCGCGAGTATCTGCAAGGCGGCAGCTTCGACGCTGCGGTCTTCAACGGCTCGGGCAACGGCATTGGCGACGTCGAGGTCACCGCGCGCTACCAGATCAATGACGGTGGCGCCGACATTCCCTACTTCGTCGGCAGCTTGCGCTTCAAGACCCGCACCGGCAGGGATCCCTACGAAGGCGTGTTCTCCACCACGATACCGGGCTTTCGCGGCGAACCGGTCCAGACCGAGTTGCCGACCGGATCGGGCTTCTACGGCCTGCAAGGCGGGCTGACGGTGCTCTACCCCGCGGATCCGGTGGTGCTCTTTGGCGGCGTCAACTACCTGTATTCGTTTCCACGCGACAACGTGACGCTGCGCATGGAAGACGGCAGCACCACCAACATCGGCAAGGTGGAGCCGGGCGGAATCATCGGCTTCAACATGGGCATTGGCCTGGGCCTGAACGAGAAGATGTCGCTCAGCCTGGGCTACGACCAGAACTCGGTCGAGGCGTCGAAGATCAACGGGGCGAAACCGCCCGATGCGGTGCGCCTGCAACTCGGCACGATGCTGGTGGGGCTGTCCTACCGCCGCACGCCAACCAGCAACATCAACTTCACGCTCGGCGTGGGCGTAACGCGCGACGCACCCGACGTGACCTTGTCGCTGCGCTATCCGATGTCGTTCTGACGGCTTGGCCGGGGGCTGCGTCGCGCAGCCCGGCCCACGCTTGCCACACGCGCCGCGCTGAGCGGCGCATCCGCTTGTACCTGGTGAGCGACTCGCGTGCGCCGTCAGGCGGCGCGTTGCCTGAAGTCAGCGGCGCAGCGAATTGATGATCGCGCTGTTCATCGATGACTGCAGGTTCATCGAGCGCAGGATGCCGCTGGAGTTGACCACCGCATCGATGCGCGTGATGGTGCTGATCTTCTGGTTGTCCAGCGTGTTCTGAATGATGGTTCCGGCCGCCGTGCTCGACACCGCACCCGGCGCGAACACGTTGCCAGCGCCGCTTTGCAGCAAACCCAGGCTGCCGGCGATGTTCCCTGTCACCTGCGCCGAGCCGCCGGAAATCTTCGACAGCTCGGCGATGTTCAAGCTGGTCGTGGTGACCAGCGTGCCGTTCAGGTAGACGGCGCGCTCGATACCGAAAGAAATCTTCAGGCCGCCATCGCCAACGAAGCCACCCCGGACTTCCTCCAACTGATCGCTGCGCAGCGCGACCAGCTCAGCACCCAACGCGTTGGGCTCGCTGCGCTCGGCTGCCGCGGCAGCCATATGCGGCGGCGGCGCCGGCGGCGCTGATTGAGCTTGGCCAGCGCCATCGCTCACGGGCTGGCCCTGCGACGCGATCAGGTCCAGATCGATATCGAGTTCAAGCCCCAGCCGCGCAAGCGCTTCGTCGGCTGCGGTCTGATGTGAATGCAGTGTGCTCAGCGCGACCGGCATGGCGTGCGGCCCTGCCGGCTTGGCGCAGGCATGCGCCGCCCGATCGGCCGGCTTGGCCTGGAACAGCGCCAGCGTCTGCAGCACCTTGTCGCTGTGCCCCACGACGACCGGCTTGTCCTTCACCGCGCGCTCGCCGCTGGCGGCAACAGCGTCGGCAGAGCGAACGCTTTGCAGGCTCATCAGCACCTTGTCGGTGTGCGAGGCGGCAACCACGATGTCGCTTGCTTCGCTTGCGCGCTGCACATCGTGTTCGCGCGCTGCCGCGCCCGCTTCCGGTGCAGGTGCAAGCGCCAGCCCGGCCGTTGGCGGCGGCGCCGTCGCGACCGATGGCCCGGCGACCGGCTGTGTGACCGGGTCCATTGCCGGCGAAGCCGACGCCGCCGCAACTGGCGCACGCTCGCCATCGAAGGTCGTGGCTGCAACCGGCTCCTGCGCCGGGATGGCCGTGTTGGCCACGGCGGTGGGTGTCGAAGCGTCCGCGGCGTCCAGATCCGCGCCAAGCACGGCCGCCAGACTGTTCAGCACGCGTTCCAGCGACTGCGGAGCGGCCGCTACGACGACTTGCTCGGTGACGGGATCGTTGGAAAGTGATGCAACCGCCTGCGGCGCAGACTCTGGCCCGCGGACAGCGGCGGCCGCATCAACTGTGCGGCGGGTGGCCGACACCGCCTTGGCGGCCGGGGCTGCGCCGCTAGCGCCGAGCTCGGCGATGGCATCGACGTCGTCGTACAAGACCCACGCCATTGCGTTTCGTGCGCGCTCGCCGCTCGATACCTGGGCGCTGCGCGACGACGGCGCGGCAACGGCCGCTGCGTGCGTTGCCTGGCCGGGCTCGGCGGACGAACCGATCGCTGCCAACGGCAGCGGCAGCCTGTCGGTCTGCGCGACAAGGGTACGGATCAGCTCACCGTGGCCCACCGGGCACGACAGCCACTGATTCGAATGAGTCGACTGGCAGTCGTGCGCACTGGCGGACGCCTCACCAAGGGCCAGACCGGACGCAGCCGAGTCATCCCGCGATGCGATCGCCAGACCCGACCACGACAGGGTCAGCCCGGCTGCCGACATCAGCAGCACCAGCTTCGTGGGGGTCGGCTTGGCCACGATCAGTACTTCTCAGAAATCGGACGGGCCGGCCTTCGGCAGCACCAGCGCCGACAGGCCTTCGCGGCTGATGCCGGCGGCGATGGGTGCCTTGGGCAGCGCGGCCCATTCGGCTGCCAGATTGAACTTGGCCTGATCCTGGCGATTGCTGATGACGAACAGGATGCCGTTGGTCCACAGGCCGGCGAACGTTTGCTGTGCCAGGGCGCGCGTTCCGCCGGCCGGATCGCCCACCAGCACGCGGCCGTCACGCAGGCCCTTGATGACGACGAAATGGTTGTAGCCGTTCTCGTTGATCAGCACGATGGCCGGGATGCCCGCCTCGGCAAGCTTGTCCAACGGCGCTTCGAAGCCATCGGCCTGGAAGCCGTGGTTTTCGAGGTAGCGCTTCATGTCGAACAGCGAGAAACCTTCGTTGCGGATCTTCGCCTGATCGCCCTTTGCATACATCTCGACGAAGATCTGCTCTTCGGTGACCTTGTAGCCATAGTGGTAGGTCAGCAGCGTGGACAGCGCGGCAGAGCCGCAGCTGAAGTCGTACTGCTGACGCACCATTGCGCGAAAGCGCGCGCCCTTCATGCTGGTCACGGGCAGCGAGTAGGCGCCCCCCATCTCGTAGGGCAGGTTCACCGTGTCGGCCGGTGCGGGCGCCGAGGCGCACAGCCCGACCAGGACGGCGAAGGTGGAAACCAGCTTCATGACAGGCATGCGCCGTCAGTTGACCTGCAGGTTGATGATGGTGGCGTTCTGGATCAGCACGCCATTGCCGCTGTTCTGTACGACGAGCGGCATGCCCACGACGTTTGAGAACGAGCCATCGGAGATGACGTTGCTGCCGGTGGTCAGGTTGCTCGCCTTGTTGTTGGCGACCACGCCCTTGAGCATCATCTCGTTGACCACATCGGTACCGCCGCGGCGCACATCCAGCGCCTTGGCCTCGACCGGCTTGATACCCAGCGGGTTGGCCCGCTGCACGGGAACTTGTTCGAAGAAGATCGGGTTGCCGTCTCTGTCTTCCGCACCGGCAGTCGCCAGGCCGGAGTGCAACCCCGCCATGGTGACGACACCGATCGCAACGGAACGCATGAGGGTGCGCATGGTGGCTCCTGGACTTCTGTGACTTGAAAGACCCAGGCGCCGGGAAGGCGGAAACCCCCTTCCCGGCGCCACTTCCCCTCTTACTTGCCGAGGTTCAGGTTGGCCTGAACGTTGATGCTCTGCTGAGCCAGTGCACCGATGCCGGTGTTCTGCACGATGGCCAGAATGCCAGCCGCCGACTGCGCCGTGCCGTTCATGGTGTTGCCCATATCGAACGTGCCAGCGCTGACGGTGTTGGTGCCACCCGCACCACCCGCGCCACCGACCGCGCCGTTGCCGACGCCGCCCGCGCCGCCTTGGGCCGTGGTCGCCCCACCCGTGCCACCGGTACCCGAGCCGCCATTCGAGGCCGCCGCAGTACCACCATTGCTGGTGCCGGTCGCACCGGCCGCACCGACCGCGCCAGCGCCGCCATTGGCGCTGCCGTTGGTCGCGCTGCCGTTGGTCGCGCTGCCGTTGCTGGCCGTGCTCGAGGCTCTGCCGTTGGAGGCCGAGCCGCCGCCGCCGCCGCCACCGCCGGTCGCCGCCACCGAGCCGCCATTGCCGCCGGTGGAGGTGCCGCCGCCGGCCGTGCCAGTGGCTGCGCCGCCGGTCGAGCTGTTGGTGGCGGTGTTGGCGCCGGTGCTGGCCGTGCCATTGCCGCCAGTGGTCGCGCCGCCGGTGCCGTTGGCCGTGCTGGTGGACGCGCCACCCGTGGCAGCGGCCGAGCCCGTGGCAGCGCCGCCGGTGTTGCTGGCGCTGTTGCTGGACGCGCCGCCAGTGGCCGAGCTCGAGCCCGAGCCCGCGCCGCCGTTAGCCGCGCTGGAACCCGAACCCGCGCCGCCGCCGGCCTGCGAATTGCCGGCCTGAGCGCCGGTGCCGCTGCTCGAGCCTGTGCCAGAGCCGCCGTTGCCACCGTTGCCGCCAGCGCTTGCGTTGCTGCCCGCGCCGCGCTCGTTGCCGCCGTTGCCGCCGTTGCTGCTCGAGCCGCCGTCGCCGCCCCAAGCACCGCTCTTGCCGCCGGCCAGCGACGCCGAGCCAGCAGCGCCGCCATCACCCAGCGCGCCCGAGCCAGCCTTGCCGCCGTCACCCAGCGCACCGGAGCCGGTCGTCGTGCCCGACTTCTGACCCGATGCGGCCAGGCCGCCCGCCGACAGGTTGCCCGAAGAGGCGTCGCCGGCCCAGGTCTTGTCCGACGAGTTGTAGGTCTTGCCACCGTCGGTATCGGAGCCAGCGATCGCCTTGCCGCTGTCCTGCAGGCTGCCAGCGGCGGACATGCCGCCGAGGGACGCGTTGCTGCCACCCTTGGCCATCGCGTCACCACCGTTGGCGCCCTTGGTGCCGAAGTTGCTGCCACCCTTGCCGCCGTCACCAGCCGTCGCGCTGCCGTTGTTGGCACGGGCTGCGGTCGCGCTGCCGTTGCTGGCGCTGCCGTTGCTGGCGCTGCCGTTGGCGGCGCTGCCGCCGTGGCCGCCGTTGCCGCCGTCACCGCCGCTCGCGGTGCCCGATGCACCACCGTTGCCACCGCTGCTCGCGCCGCCGGTGCCGCCAGCGGTCGAGCCGCCGGTGGCCGTGCCGCCATAGCCCTTGCCGCCGATGCCCATGCCGCCCTTGCCGCCGCTGCCGCCGTCGGCACTGCCGTTGTTGGTGGCCGTGTTGCCCAGACCGTGCACCATGACCTTGGTCACCGTGCCTTCGAGCTTGCTGACCGCGATCGCCTTGTTGGTGTTGAAGGCGTCGGTCCAGGTGGAGGTCGCATTGCCGTTGTTGGCCGCAACACCGTAGTCCTGCGCCTTGGTACGGGCGTCCTTGCCGGCGTTGTTGACGTTGACGGTCTTGGTGTTGTTGGAGTCGTTCGTCGAGCTGTCTGACTTGCTGACGTTGACGCTCTTGCTGTTGTTCGAATCGATCGTCTTGGTGTTGTTCGAGGCGATCGTCTTGCTGTTCGTCGAGCTGTCGCTCTTGCTGAAGTTCTTGCTGTTGTTGTTGTTCGAGTCGTTGGTCGAGCTGTTGGAGTAGCTCTTGCTGTTCGTCGAGCTGTCGCTCTTGCTGAAGTTCTTGCTGTTGTTGTTGTTCGAGTCGTTGGTCGAGCTGTCGGGCTTGCTGATGTTCTTGCTGTTGTTGTTGTTCGAGTCGTTGGTCGAGCTGTTGGCCGAGTTGTCCTGGTTGGCCTGCGAGTACTCGTTGGCCGACGCACCCGTCGCGCCCGACTGGTTCGAATGCGCTTCAGCGTTCTGCGCGCCGGTGACTTCAGAGCCGCCGTTATTGGTCGGGTTGGCCCAAGCCGTACCCGCAACGCCGAAGGCCAGAGCAATGGCCGACGCGAGCAAAGTCTTGTTCATGGATCGTTTCCTCAAGTGGTTGATGACAAGGACCGGCATCTCGCGCCGCCCCGTGCATGACCATGCAGAAACGGTGCCAGCTCCGGTCGCATGCGCCAAGTGCTTGAAACAACTAGGAAATTTCAGATCTGTGCAGCAAGACTGGCGGCCTGGGTGCGTTTGCAACGGCCTGAAACGGTCCGAAGTGCAACGCGGGCGTGACACCCGGTGTCCGGCACGCATCCACAGGTGCTCCCCACTGGGCGAATGGGCCTTATGAATCAAACACTTGGCGGCTCATCCCCCGCGATCACGGGATTGGTTTCGCGCTGTCACATGAATGAGACATCGTTGCCTGGGGGCAACACGGCCGTGGCGTTCCGATGTGGGTGCGGTGGCATCGAGAGCCAAAGTCGGCAAGCACAAACTTTGCCGATTGCCTTTGCTGACGCTGCGGACCCGCCAGCGTCTGCAGGCTGAGTCAGAGCTGGCGCGTGTCGATCCAGCTGACGCGGCCGGTGCGGCGCTTGACTTCGTCGACCATATGGGCGGTACCGCCCGGGCCGTCGCCGCCGCCACCGTCCCACAGGCACAGGTAGCACAGCTTGTGCTGGCCGTGCGCCAGCGCGCTGTACAGCAGCCAGCGGTTGCAGCGCTCGAAGGGGCTCACCCCTTTGGGCGGCGCGCCCAGCTCGTCGGGCATGAACCTGGGCGCATCGGCCAGCTGCGCCTTCAGCGCGAAGTAGCGCTCGCGCCAGGCTTCGCCGTCGGCACAGGGCAGCAGCGAGCGCTGGATGAACTCGGGTTCGCGCAGCGGCAGCAGCAGTTGCACCCTGACGCCGCGCGCCTGGCAGGCCTCGGCGCACAGCAAGTCGCCGCCGGCCGCACCCTGCGTGAGAAGCAGATCACCCGGGCCGGCGCCCAGCGCATCGAGCGCGCGCTGCAGCGCCGCGGCAGCCTGCGGCAGCTTGGTCAGCGGCAGGCGCGGCTGGGCGCGGCCGGGGGCGTCGACCATGTGGCCGGAAAACAGCAGCACCTGGCACGGCTGGAAGGGGGCGGCCAGCCGCGCGATCTCGCGCTGCACCACGTCCAGCGCGGCGGCGGTTTCGTCCGGGCGGAACTGCAGGTCGCGCAGCAACTGAAGCGTCTCGCGTGTCGACTCCAGCGCAAAGCGGTCCTGCTGCGCTGCCGCCACCGCGCTGCGGTATTCGCGCTGCACTGTCGCCAGCGGGTCGAGCAGCAGGCACAGCTCGGCGAAGCTGGCGCGCGCCGAATAATCCTTGGGCTCGCGCTGTTGCGCGCTCAGGCTGGCCCAGCGCACGCCGCCGGCCAGGTTGTCGAGCAGCGCCGGGTTGACCTCGCCGCCCAGGTGCCGCAGCAGCACCAGCAGCGCCAGCGCGTGCATGCCCGACGCATGCTGCGACGGGTCGGCGACGAAGGCAGCGCGGTACGGGGCGATCGCGTCTTCCAGGCTGGCGAGTTCGGCCGCCGCGGCATCGCGCAGCCGCTCGGGCGGCAGCGCCGGGTCGCGCCAGCGCGAGATCCAGTGCTCTTTCTCGATCTGCCCGGCCAGGGCCCACACCGCGGGGTCCTGCGCGTGGCGCACGGTCAGCGTGCGCACCAGCTCGCGCGCCTGCTCGTGGCGGCCGATCCGGCCGAGGCAGACCGCGCGCTTTTCCAGGCTGGGTTTGTCGTCGGGCTCGAGCGCCAGCGCGGCGTCGAACTGCTCCAGCGCCAGGTCGAAGTGCTGCAACTTCAGCAGGCAGTTGCCGGCCAGGCGCTTGGCTTCGAGCCACAGCGCGCGCGTCGGCGTCTCGTCGGCCAGCAGCAAGATGTCGCCGGCCAGGTTGCGCTGGCGCGCCACCTCCATGCGGGCGCGCCAGGCGTCGTAACCCTGACTGAATTCGCTTGGCTGCGCCAACAGCAGCGCACGCCAGTCGGGCTCGCTCAGGTGATCCAGCAGCTGGTGGACCGGGCTGGTCTTGCGCCGGCTGGGGGCGTCCAGCGTGGCGCGCGCCATCGCGGTGAGCGCGGCGCGGTCGGCGCCAAGGCACTGCGGATCGGGCACGCCGTGCTGCAGGTGGTAGCGCAGCGTGCGGTCGGTGTAGATGTCGAAAGGCTGGGTCGCGCGCGGGCCTTGCACCAGCAGCACGCCGCGCGCGCGCAGCGCGTGCCGGACGCCCAGTTCGTACCAGACGTTCGGGTTGTCCAGCGTCAGGTCGACCAGCACCAGGTCGGCTACCAGCAGCTCCTGGAACAGGTCGGTGCGGATGTCGCCGGCGCGCCGCTCGTCGTCGGCGCGGAAGACCTCGCAGCCGGCGTCGTGCAGCGCCGGGCGCAGCAGCTCGGTGTAGATGCGGTTGAAGTCGATGGCCACGCCGTCGTCGCCTGGCTTGCTGCCGAAAGGCATGGCGACGAAGGCGTGCGGCTTCATGACGGCGGGCTGCTGCGCTTGCTCGTTGGCTTGCTCGTGGGCTTGCTCCGGGACCTCTTGGCAGCCGGCGCGCTCGGGGCCGCAGCGGGGTCGGCGTTGCCTGGGATGGCGGTTGAGGCACGTGCCACGGCCGGCGGCGGCGCTGGCCGGTCGGTGCGCGCCGCCGCGGCGGGGCGGATGCGCTGCTCCAGTTCGATCAGCCGGCTGGCCAGCCGGTACAGCGCGGCGCCACCGCCACCGCGCCACAGCGCGTCGCCAAAGCGCGACAGCAACTGCATCTGGGTCACCACCGAGTCGAGCTGGCCGGGGCGCAGCGTCAGGTTGACCAGCGTCGATTCGTAGCTGGCGGCGAGCGCGTCGAAAGCGGCCTGCCCGCCCTCGTCGGCGCGGCCCAGGCTGCCGTCGAGCATGGCTTCGACCAGTGCGGCTTCGGACTGCAGCACCGCGCTCCAGGGGTCGGCGTCCTGTTGATAACGCGCCTGCGCTTCGCGCCGGCATTGCCGCGCCAGTTCGATGGCGGGCGCCGGGTCGGCGGTTGCGCTGCCCTCAGCGCCCTCATGGCTCTCAGCGCCGGCCAGCAGCGCCTGCAGCGCCAGCCGGTTCAGCGCCAGATAACCGTCGAAGTGGCCGGTGCCGGGGTGGCCTTCGTCGCGCCCATACGCAGCAATGCTTTGCTGCAGCGCGTCGCGCATCGCCGTGTTCGCGGCCTCGCCGCGCCCGGCATCCTTGGCCAGCAGCACGGCGCGCGCATGCACGCTGGCCAGCCGCTTGTAGGCGCCGCCGAGCAAGGCGCTGCGTTCGGGGTTGCGCAGCGCGCCGCCGTCGGCGGCGACGAGCCGGTCCAGCGTACGCAGCCGGGTGATGGCCAGCTCGATCAGCGCCTGCCCCGCCGGTGCGGCCGGCGCGGTGGCGTCGCCCGACGCAGCCTTGCCGGGCTTGTCGGCGCTGCCCGCCTTGGCCGCCTTGCCGTCGCCCGCCGCATCGGCCGTGGCCTGGCGTTCGCCCAGCCGCGCCTCGACGTTGGCGAGCTTTTCCAGGTCGTGGATCGGCACCGTGCCGTCGCGGTCTTCGGCCTGCACCGCCGCCAGCAGTGCTTGGCGCGCGCGCTCGAACTGCCCGAGATCGAGCCAGGTGGCGCCGATCGCCGACTGCACCCCCGGCGCCTGCAGCCAACCGGGCGGGCAGCGCTCTTTCAGCAGCGCTTCGAGCGTGGCCACCCGGGCGCGCGATTCGCGGTCGTTCATCAGCGCGCTGCGCCGCGACAGCTCGGCGCGCACCCGCGCCAGCTCGTCGAGCAGCTCTTCCGGCGACGCGAAGGGGGTGGCCTTGCCCGCATCGGCGCCCGGCGCGCGCGACTCGGCGCGCCACGCCGGGTCGCCATAGGCCTGGAACGCACCCCAGGTGATGTCGCTGGGCTTGGCCTCGTACACCGCCTTGCGCGCCTGGAACACCGCGTCGCCGAAGGGGCGGCGGTTGAGCAGCAGCTCCTGGTAGAAGGTTTCGCCGAAGCGCCGCGCGCCCAGGTCGTCGACCGCCCAGCCGGCGACGATGACGCAGCGCACGCCGATGTCGATCAGCTCGCGCGCCACGCTGGCGGCCAGCTTGTTGCCCTGGCGGCCCAGCTCCACCGTGCCGAGGTGGCAGCAGTTCAGGAAGACGACGTCGGGCACCACTTCCATCGCGCCGATCTCGACCGCGGTGATCAGCAGCCCGTCGGACAGCAGCACGCCGCTGCGCCAGCGGCCGTCGGCGTGGCGCAGGCCGAAGATGCCGTGCGCCGAGATGTGCAGCATGCGCCACGGCCGGTGGAACAGCGCCGCCAGCACCTTGGCCGCACTCTCGCCAGCGGTCAGCGAGGTCGTCTGGTAGCCCATCTGCGCCAGCAGCGCGGCCACGCCTTCAGCCTCGGCCTTGGCGCCGGGCAGGTCGGCCGGGTCGGCCGCGTACTTGGTTTCGGCGGTGGAAAACGCTTCCTTGAAACCCTTCGTCGACGGGTTGCCGATGACCAGCGCGCTGCGCTCGGCGTTCTGGCGCACGCGGCGGCGGTACTGCACCGAGCTGAGCTGGCGCACCGCCGCCATGCGCAGCGCCAGCGGGCGCTTGTCGCCGTCGTTGCGCGCCGGGTCGTCGGCCAGCATCAGCTCCCACGGCAGGTTGGCGGTGGCGTCGTCGACCACCAGCACCACCTGCTGCAGGTGGCGGCCCAGGTCCTTGAAGTCGTGCGGCACCATCAGCTGGAACAGCATGCGGCCGAAGTCCTCGTCCCACACCGTGCTGCCGATCTGCTGCTGCACCAGGCGTTCGATCAGCCCCGGCTGGCGCTGGTGCAGCTGCGACTCGGCGCGCGCGCGCTGGCCCAGGTACAGGAACTTCAGCGTGTCGGCCAGCGCGGTGACGGGCGCGGCGCCGTTGCGCGCGGTGGCGTCGTCGTCTGCGTCCGGCGCGTCGGTCCTGCGGCGGCCATCGGCCGCGGTAACGATCAGCCGCGGCCAGTAGCTGCCGGCGCCGCTGTCGAACAGCCGCTGGCGGCGGCCCTCGCCGCGCTCGAGCGCCGGGCTGCATACCAGTTGCGTCTGCAGCCGCGCGGCCGCGCTGGCCAGCCGCCGCTCGATGCGGCGCAGCGAGTACACCGCGGTGATCGCGGTGTCGATGTACATCTCGACGATGTTCAGCCGCACGATGCGGATGTCCAGTCGCGTGGTTTCGTAAAAGCGCGCGTTGGCCTCCATCACGCCGCGCACCAGTGCTTCGATCGACGCCTCGACGCTCAGGTTGGCCGACGAGTTGTAGCCCAGCAGCAGCGTGGCCAGCGAGACTTCGCGCTCGCCGCGGCCAAGCACGTCCACCACCTGCAGCAGGTAACGCAGCGCACCGGCACGCACCGCTTCGGTCAGCGTACCCACGCTCATGCCGCCGTCGTAGGGGCCGAGGCCGGCGACCACGGCGCCGCGCAGGCTGCCGCGCGCACGCTCGTTGGCGTTGGGCGCGCGCAGCACCACGGTGGCGCTGCCCAGCGGGCCGGCGTACAGGCCCAGGCTGTGGCGCTGGCTCAGGTCGCCGTCGAGCAGTTCGCGGTCGATCAGCTTTTGCGGCCCGGCGATCGGGTCGCCCTCGTACTGCCCGACCATGATCGGCTGCACCAGGAAGCGCAGGTCCTTGGCCTGCACACACACGTCGAGCCGGCGCTTGCGCCGCACCGGCACGAACTCGCGCAACGACGCGCCGAGCAGCGCGCGGCCCAGCATCTCGGGGTCGTCGGCCAGGGGCGGGCCGGCGTCGTAGCTCAGCGGCTGCGGCGCTTCGATCGCGCGCAGCGCCGGCGGCACGGTGGCCAGGCGCGCGGTGGTGCCGGTGGTCAGCAGCTCCAGCAGCGCCGGGAAGTGCTCCTGGGTCGACGGCAGGTCGCCGTGCGCGGCCGGCATGTAGAAGAACTGGCCGATGCCGCCGATGCGCCCCGACGCCCAGCTCACCGTGCCGTCGCCGTGCGCGGTGCCGACCATGCGCAGCCGCCCGCCCTGTTCGCGCACGCCGCAGGGCGTGTTGGCGGCGACGCCGAAGACGTAACTGCTCTTGGCCTCGTAGTCGGATGGCAGCGACGGCGTGGTGCTGCCGTCCTGCGTCCACAGCCAGGCGGCGGCGTCGAGCACGTCCTGCGCCGGCTTGCCGACCTGGCCGTTGCCGAACCAGAAGTCGCGCACCTTGGGCGCGAAGTCGATCCAGGTCTGCGCCTTCTGGTAGTCGTAGAAGCCGCCGCCGTCGCTCTGGCCCTGGAACATGTCCTTGAAGCCGCGCCGCGGCAGCAGCTGCAGCGCGCCGCGAAAGCCGGCGACGATGTTCAGCACGTCCTGCATCGAGTGCGTGACGTCCAGCCGCACCAGCGTGCGCAGCGTGTCGCCCTTGCCGAGCAGGTTCTCGACCATCGAATGCGCGCCCTGGTGCGGCGTGCCGAGCATCACCAGCCGCGCGCCGTCGCGCGCCATCAGCGCATCCATCACCGGGCGGCGCTTGTAGATGCACGCGCGCACCACCAGCCCGCCCATGCTGTGCGCGAGCAGCCGGATCGGCTGTTGCGTCTGCGTCATCAGCCCGGCGATGAACTCGCCGAAGCGCTCGCCCAGCACGTCCAGCGGCTGGCGCCAGTCGTAGGCGAAACGCTCGACGCGGTGGCTGGCGGCCAGCGTCTGGCACAGCGCGCCGTAGAACATGCCGAACAGCGCCTCGGCCTCGACGCCGGGCTGGCCCCAGGCGATCTTGCTCAGCCCGCCGGTGGCGATGTCCAGCGGGTCGAACCAGACGCGGTCCTTGCCACCGACCTGCAGGTGCGAGCCCATCACGCCGGGCAGGATCACGACCACCGGGCGGTCGGTGGCGGCGACGTCGCGCGCGGCAGCCGCCAGCGCGGCTTCGTAGTCGGCGGGACTGGGCAGCGCGCGGAAGGCGTCGACCGTGCTCGGGTCGTCCCGCACCAGCCAGTCGCGCAGCGCCGAGCGCGTGCCCAGGTTGACGAAGTAGCGAAAGTGCGAGACATCGGCGCCGCGGTCGAACAGCACCCGCGCCGCGGCGCGCGGCGCCACGCCGGCCAGCATGGCGGTGGTGTTGACGACCAGGTCGTTGTCGTCGCGGTCGAACAGCAGGAAGTCGGTCAGCAGCACGCCCAGGCGCACCAGCAGGTTGCCGCCCTGGATGTCGCCGGCGATCACCGCCATCGCCACGCCGGGCTGCACCGGCGCGTCGCGCAGCAGCCGCGCGGTGGGCGAATCGGGCAGCATGGCCTCGATGCCGGGCACCAGGTGCGGGTTGCTGCGGTTCTTGGCGATCTCGATGACCACGCGCTTGAAGGCGGCGTAGAACGGACTGGCGAAGAAGAACGGCACCTGGCCGATCAGCGTCAGCAGCCCCGACAGGAAGACGTCGAAGTTGCCGCTGGCGAGCTTGGTGCCGTTGGCCGGGCTGGCCGCGCGCACGTAGCGCTGCACCACGAACTGCTTGGCGCGCAGTTCCTCGGCCAGATCGCGCAGCGTCTTGCGGTGTTCTGCGTAGGCGTCGTCGAGTTGCTTGCCGAGTTGTTTGGCCTCGTCGCTGGCCGGGTCGGCATCGCCGGTGCCGGGCATGTTGGCGGGGCGGCGGAAGGCGTCGATCTGCGCATCGAAGTCGCGCAGGCACAGCAGGTCGGCGACCAGGCCGCCGCGCGAATGCGACACCAGGTTCAGCCTGGCGCCCTTGGGCAGCGCCTTGGCAAGTTCGA
Organism: uncultured Rubrivivax sp.; assembly: GCA_937967345.1. Taxonomy (GTDB): domain Bacteria; phylum Pseudomonadota; class Gammaproteobacteria; order Burkholderiales; family Burkholderiaceae_C; genus Rubrivivax. The sequence goes on from CALBTN010000196.1 coordinate 13,769, forward strand.
GCGCGTTCTCGATCGGGCTGGCCGACAGCGTGTGGTGCTCGAAGGCGTAGATGTGGCCGCCGAAGTGCTGGTCGAGCGAGGTCCACAGCTCGCGGTCGCCGGCACGCAGGTCGCCGAAGCTGCCCAGCGAGTTGGAGCCGGTGCCGTGGATGAACACCAGCAGCGGCTTGCCTTCGGCCACTGCAGGCTCGAGCTCCTCGGGCGACGTCGCCTCGAGGTCGGCCGCCTTGCCGCTGGCGCCGACCCAGCGGTACAGCCGGCCGGCCTGCTGCATCAGCCGGCTTTCGATCGCCCACATCAGCGCCTTGGTGCCGAGCCGGCTGACGCCGAGCTCGGCGGCATCGATGCCCTTGCCCTTCAGCCAGTCGATGGCGGCATCGGCGATGGCATCCTTCGTCTCGCCGGCCACCAGCGTGAAGACCTTGCTCACCAGCCCGCCGAGCGCCTCGCCGAAGCCGCGCTGCGCCGACGCGCCGTCGATGCGCAGCTTCTCGAAGGGGATCGCGCCGTCGTCGGCCAGCCAGTCGGGGTGGTTTTGCTGCAGCGCATCGCGCAGCCGTTGCGCGCTGGTGACCAGCGCGCCGCCATCGGCCAGCTCCAGCACCACGATCTCGTCGGCGGCGGCGTCATGCTGCAGCGCGGCGGCGCCTGCGACGCTGCGCGCCGCGGCGCCGACGTCGAAGCTGCCGGTGGCGCGCAGGTAGCCGCTGGGCAGGAACTCGACGCCGCGGCCGTCGGCGGCGCGGCTGGCGCCGCTGAGCAGCGCGGGCAAGGCCGGCGCGTCGGCGCGGCCGGTCAGCTTGATCGGGATCGTCGGGGCCATCTGCGGCTTCCTTGCTGAGGTGGGTCGGCACGGATGCAAGACTCGCTGCGGCGGTCACGGCCACGCGCAGCGCCAGCCAGCGGCGCGCGGCCTGCCGGCCGCAGCGTCACACGGTGAAGGGCTTTTGCTTCATGAAGCCGACCACCGCGCCCATCGTGAACAGGTTGGGCGTCTGGATCGCCGGCATGCCGGCCTTGATGTGTGCGTGGAAGGTGGCGTAGTTGCCATCGAAGTTGCCGCGGTTCCACACCGTCAGCAGCCGCGCGGTGAAGGCGCCGTTGTGGTCGCCGTCGTAGCTGCTCTGGTTGTCCTGACAGCCCGAGATGAGAATCGCGCGCGCCTTGAAGCGCTTGGCGATCTTGGTCAACCGCGTGCTCACCGCCACGCCGGCCAGCGCCTCGTCGGGGTCGATCACGACGCCGCCCCCGGCCTTGGCCACGTCGTGCTGCAGTTTGTCGTAGAAGTCCTTGTGCGCCTCGTAGGTGCGCATCGCCACCGACGGCGGCATCATCTTCGAGCGCAGCAGCGACACCGGCCCGCCCAGCGGCGGCGGGCCGGCGCGCACCACGGTGCCGCTGTGGCAGCTGTCTGACAGCACCAGCAGGCGCACGCCGGTGGCGAAGTTGCCCAGCTCCTGGTACAGCTCGTCGTCGATCAACTGGCCGTCGTACAGGCACCAGGTCTCGTCGAGCTTGTCGGACTCATCGGCCGACACATCGGGCACCTGGCCGCCGTGGCCGGAGTAGCTGAGGAAGAAGAAGTCGCCGCTGACCAGCGCCTTGGCCGCCGCGCGCAGCGCCGCCAGCACCTTGGCGCGGGTCGCACTCTTGGTCAGCAGCACGGTGGCCTTGATGCCGCGCGCGCCGGCCAGCGCCGCCATGTCCTTGGCATCGAACTCGCAAGCGGCCAGCGGGCCGTCCCAGCCGCCATAGTGCGTGGCGCCCACGCTGTTCAGCCCGATGTGCAGTGACAGGCCGCGCGCCTCGCGCTTGCCCACAGTGGTCCTGGCCATGCCGACTCCTGATGCACGCCGCGCGATGTTGCGGCTCGGGCGCGCACTTTAGGCGCAATTGCGCCGCTGCGGCAGCCCTATCTTCGAGCGCACCGCCGCGGCACGCGACGGCGGCTAACGCCGCTGCAGCACCAGTGGCGGCTCGAGCAACGCCGCCGCATCGCGGATGCGCTCGGCCATGTCGCGGGCCTGGCCGCGCGTGGCAAACGGACCGGCCTGCAGGCGGACCATCGCGCGCTCGTCGACGATCACCAGCAGCGGGTCGAGCCAGTCCAATTGCTGCACCAGTTGCTGGCGCAGGTCGTGCGCCCCCTGGCCCAGGCGGAATGCGCCGAGCTGGACCCAGAAATCGCCACCCGGCGCCTGAGCCGCAGCCGGCGCTGGCGGTGGGGGCGGCGGCTGCAACGCTACCGGCTGGACCAGCGCCTGCGGCACGGTTTGCGGTGCGGCCGGCGATGTCGGTTGTGATTGCGACTGCGACTGCGGCTGCGGCTGCGGCTGCGGCTGCGGCTGCGGCTGCGGCGCGGGCGCGGGCGCGCTGGCCACGACGAGCGTGCTGCCGCCGCCCTGCCAGCGCGCGCTGCGAATGTCGTCGTGGGTCAGGCGGCGCACTTCGACCGGCGCGACGCCGCGCAGCAGATCGAGCTTCAAGGCCGCGGTGTAGCTCAGGTCGATCACGCGCCCGGCCTCGAACGGCCCGCGATCGTTCACGCGCACCACGATCTGGCGTCCGTTGGCCGGGTTGCGCACCAGCGCGTAGCTCGGAAGCGGCATCGTGCGGTGCGCGGCCGTGGTCGCGTACATGTCGTAGACCTCGCCGCTGGCGGTGGGCCGGCCGTGGAACTTGCGCCCGTACCACGACGCCAGACCGGCCTCGGCCAGCGGCAGGTCAGCCGTCAGCGGCGTGTAGCGCTGGCCGAGCACCTCGTAGGGCTTGTTCGGGCCGCCTGCGCGGATCGGTTCGACCTGCGGCTGCGGGTCAGGGCGCGTGATCAGGTCGGACGGTGGCTGGGCCGGCGGCCCGTCGCGCGTGGCGCCGATGCGCGGCGGCGTGCTGCAGGCGCCGAGCAAGGCCAACGGCGCCAGCAGCCACAGGCTGCGTTGACGCCATCGCATCCCCGAACCGGCGCGGCTGCAGCGCGCCACGGCCTAAGCGCGCGCCGGCGCGGCGCGCACGCCACGGCGTGCAAGATGGCGGGCAACGCGCAGTGCAAGAGGGCTGGACGACCAGAGCATCGGCGTCGGACGGCTCGGCGTGTATGGTTGGCGCGGCTGGCGGGGATCGAACCCACGACCCTTGGCTTCGGAGGCCAATACTCTATCCACTGAGCTACAGCCGCGCAGCGGCGCAAGGCCGGCGGATTCTAGCAGCGGGGCTGGCTCGCTATAATTTTGCGCTTTGGCTGGTTCAGCCCCACGCAGCAAGCACCAGCGCGGCCATGCGCCTGGTTGCGACCCCGCCAACCTTTGCTGAATCGCTGTTGCCACAGAGGACTTCATGACCGACCCCCAGCACGAAGACGCGCCGCACGAGGGCCCGATCAAGACGCCCAAGCAACTCATCTGGACGGTGATCGGCGCGTTCCTGGTGCCGATCACCGTGATCGTGCTGCTGGCCAACTTCGTCAATGCCGGCGACCGCTCGGGCGCCGGCAGCGAGGCGATGAGCGAAGAAGCCATCGCCCAGCGGATCCAGCCGGTCGGTGCGGTCGAGCTCAAGGACGCTTCGGCAAAGGCCGAGCTGCACAGCGGCGAGCAGGTCTACACCGCGCAATGCGCGGCCTGCCACGGCGCGGGGCTGGCCGGCGCACCGAAGTTCGGCGACGAGGCCGCCTGGGCGCCGCGCATCAAGTCCGGGCTGGACGCGCTGACCCAATCCGCGATCAAGGGAAAGGGCGCGATGGCACCGCAGGGCGGCGGCCAGTTCTCCGATTTCGAGATCACCCGCGCGGTGGTCTACATGACCAACAAGGGCGGCGCCAAGTTCAGCGAACCCGAGCCGCCGGCTGCCGCGGCCAGCGCCGCTGACTGAGACTCTGAGCCGCGCTTCAACGTCCGGCCGCTGGCAGGCGGGCCGGAATCGCGACGCGACATTCACGACAACGGCCACCCTGCGGTGGCCGTTGTCGTTGCTGCGCCGCTGCCCTCAGCCGGGTTGCGGCCGCAGCGCGTAGCCGAAGCGCGCCGGCATCGCCGCGAAGTCCATCGGCTGCGGCTGCCACACCCCGGCGTCGATCGCCTGCGCGGCCAGTTCGATGTCCAGGCTGTGCACCAGGCCGATGCCGAGGTCGCACTCCAGGAACAGCCTGCCGTCGGCGTCGGTCCAGGCTTGCACGCACCGGGCGGCGAGCCCGGTGTGGCTGGCGACCTGGCACACGCCCGCGGCGGCGGGTTGCAGCCGCCACACCCATGGCGCAGCCTGCAGTTCGACGTACACCCGCTGCGGCCCGTTCTGGAAGTACCAGCAGCCGCGCTCGTCGGCGCCGTAGTTGCGCTCGATGAACTCGCGCAGGCCGCGATGCTCGATGCGGCTGCCCTTGACCCGCGGGAACGGCCCCGCTGCCTGCGCCCGGGCGTCGCGCAGATACCAGTCGCCGCGCGCATCCAGCGCCAGCCAACCGTAGCAGTGCGGCACGTTCGGCCACTTGCGCAGCGCGGCCTCGACGATCGCGTCCATGATGGCCGGTCCTCCTTCCTCCTGTACGCGCGGCCGCTCCAGGCGGCGCGTCGGAAACGGCGGCATAACCTGGCACCGTGCGCGCTCAGTGCAGGGTCGAAGGCGCCTCGCCCGCCGTGGGCTCGGCGCGCTCGACGCCGGGGCTGGCATGGTGCACCACCATGCGCCAGCCCTGCGCCGTCTTGAGGTAGACGTTGGTCGCCAGCACCCAGGCGCTGCGCGCGCCGCGCTCGTCGATCACGCCGACGCGCTCGGTCACGTGATGCACCGCGCAACCCAGGGTCTGCATGCGCCGCACGTGGTGCGGCTGCAGCGGAATCGGGCCGGTGGCGAACACCGCCTCGAAGCTGGCGCGGATCGCGGCCGCGCCGCTGAAGCGCGCACCACCGCCCGGATGCACGCAGACGATGTCGTCGTCGTCGGCCCACACCGCCATCAGCTTGTCGATGTCGGCGTGCTGCAGCGCCTCGTAGAACTGGGCCTCGACATCGTCCGGCGAGGCCAGCAGCGCCGCGGCCTGGGCCTTGCTGCGCGGCATCTCAGCGAAAGACCACGCTCTTGTGGCCGTTCATCAGCACGCGGCGCTCGACGTGCCAGCGCACCGCGCGCGCCAGCACCACGCATTCGATGTCGCGGCCGACCGCGCTGAAGTCGTCGGCCGACATCGCGTGGTCCACGCGCTGCACGTCCTGCTCGATGATCGGGCCCTCGTCGAGCTCGGCGGTGACGTAGTGCGCGGTCGCGCCGATCAGCTTGACGCCGCGCGCATGCGCCTGGACGTAAGGCCGCGCGCCCTTGAAGCTGGGCAGGAAGCTGTGGTGGATGTTGATCGCGCGGCCCTTGAGCACGCCGCAGAACTCGGCGCTGAGGATCTGCATGTAGCGCGCCAGCACCACCAGGTCGACGCGCTCGCGCTCGATCAGCGCTTCGATCTGCTGCTCTTGCGCGCGCTTGGCCGCGGCGTCGCTGCCCGGCGGCAGCGGCAGGTGGTGAAAGGCGACGCCGTAGCTTTGCGCCAGCGCGGCGAAGTCGGGGTGGTTGGACACGATCGCCGCGATGTCCACCTCGAGCTGGCCGCTGCGCCAGCGAAACAGCAGGTCGTTCAGGCAGTGGCCGTGCTGGCTGACCATCAGCAGCACGCGCGCGCGCTGCGCCAGCGGGTACAGCTGCAAGTCCATGCCGAACTGCGTCTTGGTGTGCGCGAACAGGGTTTGCAGCGCGGCGCTGTTGGCCAGGTGCGCCGGCGCCGCGAAGTGCACGCGCATGAAGAACAGCCCCGTGGCGTCGTCGCCTTTCAGATCGCCGAACTGCTGCGAATCGATGATGTTGCAGCCGCCTTGGTACAGCAGGCCGGACACCGCATAGACGATGCCGGTGGCGTCGCGGCAAGACAGGGTCAGGACAAACTCGTGGTCGTTCGGCATGGCGCGGCATTCTAGGCAGCCGCCGTGGCGCGCGCCGCGCGTACACTGCGCCGTACAACTTCAAATTTCAATTCAAACCATGCCCCGTGCCGCACCCCGGCCGCAAGCGGTGCGCGCCCGCGCCCGCGGCACACCGCGCCCGGACGGCGAAGCGACACGCGCGCACCTGCTGGACACCGCCGGCTTGGTCTTCGCCGAGCGCGGTTTCGCCGGCACCACCAGCAAGGAGATCTGCGCGCGCGCCGGCACGCCGCTGGCGTCGGTGAACTACCACTTCGGCAGCCGCGACGCGCTGTACGAAGCGGTGCTGATCGAAGCGCACCGCCAGCTGATCGGGCTGGACGATCTGGTTGCGCTGACGCGCGAGCTGCAAGCGCCGCAGGACAAGCTGCGCGCCGTCGTCGGCCACCTGGTGCGGCTGGCCACGCAGCCGGACACGCCCTGGGGCTTTCGCGTGATGCTGCGCGAGTTCCTGTCACCGTCGCCCGCGTTGCCGGCGCTGATCGAGAACACGGTGCGCCCCAAGTCGCGCTGGCTGCTCGCTCTGATGGCCGACTATTTCGGCCTGACGCCGCAGCACCCGGTGGTGCAGCGCGCGGTGATGCTCACCGTGCTGCCGTGCATGGCCGTGATGGTGGCGCCCAAGGAGTTGCCGGCGCGGCTGCTGCCGGCCGCGACCAAGGACGCCGAGGCGCAGCGCGCGGACTTCGTGCACTTCATGATGGCCGGCCTTCAGGCGCTGGCGCAGGCCGAGCACCCGACGCCGCCGCGGCGCCGCGGCGCGTAGGCTGCGATCGGCACCGAAGAGCCCCGCATGCCGGCTCAAAGCGCCCAGACCGCGCGGCCGATGGCGATCGCGCTGGCCGGTCTGCTCGCGCTGGCGATCGCGATGGGCATCGGGCGCTTCGCCTTCACGCCGCTGCTGCCAATGATGCTGCACGACGGCGTCGTCGACCTGCCCGGCGCGAGCTGGCTGGCCACCGCCAACTACCTCGGCTATTGGCTCGGCGCGATGGGCTGTGCGTTGCAGCCGACGCTGTGGCGCCGCTGGCGCCGCGCGCCGCTGGCGCATACCGCCACGGTGCGCTTCGGGCTGGTGGCCACGGTGCTGCTCACGCTCGGCATGGCGCTGCCGTGGCCGGCGGCGTGGGCGCTGTGGCGCGGCCTGGCCGGCGTGGCCAGTGCGCTGGTGTTCGTCTATGTCTCCGCCTGGTGCCTGGCGCGGCTCAGCGCGCTGGCGGCGCCGTGGCTGGCCGGCATCATCTACGTCGGCCCCGGGGTGGGCATCGCGGTCAGCGGCTTCGCGGCGACGGCGATGGTCGCGCTCGGCCTGCGTGCGGCCACCGGCTGGGCCGTGTTCGCGCTGCTGGCGCTGGCCTTGACCGCGCTGGCCTGGCCGCAGCTGCAAGGCGCGGTGAAGCTCCCGATGGACAGACCCACGGGCGACGATTCTGCGCCGCGCAGCGCCATCGCGGCGTTCACTCTGGCCTACGGGCTGGCCGGCTTCGGCTACATCATCACCGCCACCTTCCTGCCGGTGATCGCGCGGCAGGCGCTGCCGGGTTCGGTCTGGCTCGATCTGTTCTGGCCGATCTTCGGCATCGGCGTGTCGATCGGCGCCCTGCTCACGGTGCGCCTGCCGCTGCGCTGGGATCGGCGCAAGCTGCTGGCGGCCTGCTACGCCATGCAGGCCACCGGCGTGCTGCTCGGCGTGTGGTCGCCCACGCTGGCCGGGTTCGCCGTCGGCAGCCTGCTGCTCGGGCTGCCGTTCACGGCGATCACCTTGTTCGCAATGCAGGAGGCGCGGCGGCTGTGGCCGCACAACGCGGCGGCGCTGATCGGCGGGCTCACCGCCGCTTACGGCCTCGGCCAGATCGCCGGGCCGCCGTGGGTGGCCTGGCTGCTGCAGCGCAGCGCCAACGCGGCGGCAGGCTTCGCTTCGTCGCTGCAGACCGCTGCCGCGGCGCTGGTGCTCGGCATGGCGATCTTCGCCGTTCTCGCCCGACGCTCGCCGCTGCGGGCTTGAGCCCGGCAACGTGCAGCGCGGGGCGAGCCGGGCACGGCATCGGGAGCCGCCGTATGCCTTGCCCGACGGCCGTGACGGCCTCAACTGCCCTGCACCCGCAGCGCCTTGTACACCGCCACCAGCGCCAGCCCCTGCTGCGCCTGGCTGACGA
>CALBTN010000197.1 GCA_937967345.1 uncultured Rubrivivax sp.
TGCTCATCGACGAGGCGCAGAACCTGTCGCCCAAGCAGATGAAGACGCTGATCACCCGCGCCGGGCCGGGCACCAAGATCGTCTGCCTGGGCAACCTGGCGCAAATCGACACGCCCTACCTGACCGAAGGCTCCTCGGGCCTGACCTATGCGGTCGACCGCTTCAAGGGCTGGCCGCACGGCGGCCACGTGACGCTGGCGCGCGGCGAGCGTTCGCGGCTGGCGGACTTTGCATCCGAGGTGTTGTAGTCACTGCAGGGAATCGGCCATGGTGACGCAAGGCGCCGCGTCACTGCGCTTCGAGCTTGGCCGCCGCCATCGGCTTCTCGGTCATCGCGATCTCAACGCGCTGCGGCGCGGTCACGGCCGGGGCGCCGTCAGCTTGTCGGTGTCATGACGCACCGCGACGCCCGGCGGCCACCGCTGACCGAGCGTTTCGTGCAGCTTCTCGGCGAGATCGCCCGGCCCCGAAGCTGAAGGCGGGGCCCGGGACGGCGGCTACTTCGCCGTCACCAGCGCCTTGACCTGCTGCAGCGCGCTGGGGTCTTCGATCGTCGTCAGGTCGCCGGGGTCGCGCCCTTCGGCCACCGCCTGCAGTGCGCGGCGCAGCAGCTTGCCCGAGCGCGTCTTGGGCAGCGCGGTGACGAACAGCACCCGCGACGGGCGCGCCACCGCGCCGAGCTGGGCGTCGACCACCTTCATGATCTCGCCTTCGAGCTTCAGCCGCGCGGCCGGGTCGTCCAGCCCGCTCGCGTCCTTCGGGATCGCGAAGGCCATCGCCACCTGGCCCTTCAGGTTGTCGGCCACGCCGACCACCGCCACCTCGGTCACGTTGGGGTGGCTGGAGATGCTCTCCTCGATCTCGCGCGTGCCCAGCCGGTGGCCGGCCACGTTGATCACGTCGTCGGTGCGCCCCAGGATGAAGTAGTAGCCGTCGGCATCGCGAATGCCCCAGTCGAAGGTGCTGTACAGCCAGCGGCCATCGACCTCGGTCCAATAGGTCTTGATGAAACGCTCGTCGTCGCGCCAAACGGTCTGCATGCACCCGGGCGGCAGCGGGCCTTCGATCATGACCACGCCCTTCGCGTCGGCGCCTTGCATGTGCTGCCCGGTGGCCTCGTCGATCAGCTTGACGTTGTAGCCGTACACCGCCTTGCCGGGCGAACCGAACTTGCTGGGCGCGGCCTCGACACCATTGCACAGGCTCAGGATCGGCCAGCCGGTTTCGGTCTGCCAGTAGTTGTCGATGATCGGCTTGTTCAGGCTGCCGGCGATCCACGTCGCGGTCGGCTCGTCCAGCGGCTCGCCGGCCAGGAACAGCGCGCGCAACGACGACAGGTCGTACTTGCTCAGGTAGGCCGGGTCCTGCTTCTTGAGCACGCGCACCGCGGTGGGCGCGCTGAACATCGAGGTCACCTTGTACTTCTCGACCAGGCTCCACCAGATGCCCGCGTCGGGGCGCGTGGGCAGGCCCTCGTACATGATCGTCGCCATGCCGGCGATCAACGGGCCGTACACGATGTAGCTGTGGCCGACCACCCAGCCGATGTCGCTGGTGGAAAAGTATGCCTCGCCCGGCTTGCCGAGGTAGATGTGCTTCATGCTCGCGGCCAGCGCCACCGCGTAGCCGCCGGTGTCGCGCTGCACGCCTTTGGGCGTGCCGGTGGTGCCGCTGGTGTACAGCGTGTAGCTCGGGTGGGTGGCGTCGACCCACTCGCAAGGCACCTGCGCATCCATGTGCTTGGCGCGCAACGCGGCGTAGTCCTCATCGCGGTCGGCCACCGGCGTGAAGGCCGCCAGGCCGCGGTTGACCATCAACACCTTGGCCGGCTTGTGCTCGGCCAGCCGGATCGCCTCGTCGAGCAGGCCCTTGTATGGCACGCCCTTGCCGCTGCGGCTGCCGGCATCGGCGCTGACGATGACCTTGGGCGTGGCGTTGTCGATTCGGCTGGCCAGGCTGACACTGGCGAAGCCGCCGAACACCACCGAATGAATCGCGCCGATGCGCGCGCAGGCCAGCATCGCGAAGGCGGCCTCGGCGATCATCGGCATGTAGATCAGCACGCGGTCGCCCTTGGTCACGCCCAGGTCGCGCAGGATCGCGGCCATGCGCTGCACCTCGGCGTGCAGTTCGCGAAAGCTGTAGACCACCTCTTTGTCGACCTCGGTCGACACCCAGATCAGCGCGTTGGCGTCGGGCTGCGTGAGCGCATGCCGGTCCACCGCGTTGTGGCACAGGTTGAGCTGGCCGCCAGCGAACCAGTTGGCGAAGGGCGGGCGGCTGTAGTCGAGCACGCGCTCGAAAGGCTTGTGCCAGTCGACCAGCTTGGCCTGCTCGGCCCAGAAGGCCTCGGGTTCGTCGATGGAGCGGCGATAGAAGGAATCGAAGTCCATGGGCAGTCTCCTGATGCGCTGCGGCCATTGTGGGACAGGCCCATTTCGCCACCCTGACGCAAGGCGGGACAGCACCGCACGGCACAATGCCGCCGATGAGCGAGCGAATCATCCCGCTGCACGATCTGCGCCGAACGGACATCCCCTCGCAGGCTTGCGCACCGGCGCAGGCCTGGGACGGCGTGGCGCCGCGCGACCGCCTCGAGCGGCCGCTGCGCGACCTGCGCATCTCGGTCACCGACCGCTGCAACTTTCGCTGCACCTACTGCATGCCCAAGGAGGTGTTCGACAAGAACTACACCTTCTTGCCGCACCGCGCTTTGCTCAGCTTCGAGGAGATCACGCGCATGGCGCGCATCTTCGTCACGCTGGGGGTGCGCAAGCTGCGCCTGACCGGCGGCGAGCCGCTGCTGCGCAAGGACATCGAAGTGCTGATCGCCATGCTGGCCGGGCTGCGCACGCCCGACGGCCGGCCGCTGGACATCACGTTGACCACCAACGGCTCGCTGCTGGCGCGCAAGGCGCACGCGCTGAAGCAGGCCGGGCTCGAGCGCGTGACGGTCAGCCTGGACGCGCTGGACGACGCCATCTTCAGGCGCATGAACGACGTCGACTTCCCGGTGGCCGAGGTGCTGCGCGGCATCGAGGCGGCGCAGGCCGCGGGGCTGGCGCCGGTCAAGGTCAACATGGTGGTCAAGCGCGGCACCAACGACCACCAGGTGCTGGCGATGGCCGAGCACTTTCGCGGCAGCGGCATCGCGCTGCGCTTCATCGAATACATGGACGTGGGCGCGACCAATGGCTGGCGCATGGACGAGGTGCTGCCATCGGCGCAGCTGCTGGTGCGGCTGCGGCGCGTGTACGCGCTGGAGCCGCTGGCGGCGCAGGCCAGCGGCGAGACCGCCGAGCGCTGGCGCTACACCGACGGCGGCGGCGAGATCGGGCTGATCTCCAGCGTCACGAAGGCGTTCTGCGGCGAGTGCAACCGCGCGCGGCTGTCCACCGAGGGCAAGCTGTTCCTGTGCCTGTTCGCCGGTGGCGGCTACGACCTGCGCGAGCTGCTGCGCGGCAACGCCAGCGACGAGCAAATCGCCGGCGCCGTGGCCGCGATCTGGCGCCAGCGTGCCGACCGCTATTCCGAGTTGCGCGGCGCGGGCGCGCTCGATGCGAACGTGCGGCGGGTCGAGATGCACTACATCGGCGGTTGATGCGGCGATGTGGCCCGGCTGGTCGAGCTCGCGCACACGCTGGTGGCTGCTGTGGGCCACGCTGGCCAGCCTGGTGTTGCCGTGGCTGGCGGGCCAGCTGGCCAAGAGCTTTCATCAACCCGGCTTGGACGACCAAGCCGAGCGCAACCAGATGCTGATCGACTTCCTGGTCATTGGCGGCAGCCTGTCGGCGCTGGCGATGGTGCTGCTCTGCGCGATCGGCTGCTGGATCACCGCGGTGATGCACGGGCCGCGGCGCGATGGCGACAGCTTCCCCTGCGGCCAGGGCCAGCCCGTGCACGATGACTGACCGCCACCCCAACCCGCGCGCGCTGCTCGACATCGCGTCGTGCGTGGCCGGCTATGACCCGCAGGCGCTGCCGGTGGCATCGGCCCAGGCCTTCATCGCCGGCATGACCACGCCGGTGCAGGCGGTGCAGATGCGGCCGATCCGCGACGCGCTGGGCCGGGTGCTGGCGCGCGACATCGTCTCGGCCATCGACGTGCCGGCCCACGACAACTCGGCAATGGACGGCTTCGCGCTGCGCGGCGCCGAACTGCTTGCCGATGCGCCGACGCGGCTGCGCATCGTCGGCACCGGGCTGGCCGGGCAGAACTTTCGAGGCGACGTGCCGGCGGCGGCCTGCGTGCGCATCACCACCGGCGCGGTGATGCCGCCGGGTCTGGACACCGTGGTGCCACAGGAGTTCACCAAGATCGAAGCCGACGGCAGCGGCGAGCATCTGCTGGTGCCGCCCGGATTGCTGCGCGCCGGCGACAACCGGCGCCGCGCCGGCGAGGACCTGGCGCGCGGCGAAGCCGCGCTGGCTGCCGGGCGGCTGCTGCGCCCTGCCGACCTGGGCCTGCTTGCCTCGCTCGGGCTGGCCGAAGTGCCGGTTCGCCGCCGGCTGCGGGTGGCCTTTTTTTCCACCGGCGACGAACTGCGCTCGATCGGCGAGCCGCTGGAGCTCGGCTGCGTCTACGACAGCAACCGCTACACGATGTGGGGCATGCTGCAGCGCCTGGGCGTGGACGCCATCGACCTGGGCGTGGTGCGCGACGACCCGGCGGCGCTGCGCGAGGCCTTCACCCAGGCCGCGGCCTGCGCCGACGCGGTGATCACCTCGGGCGGGGTCAGCGTCGGCGAGGCCGACCACACCAAGCGCATCATGGCCGAGCTGGGCGAGGTGCTGTTCTGGCGCATCGCGATGCGCCCGGGCAGGCCGATGGCGATCGGGCGCATCGGCAGCGCGCCGCACCAGGCGATTCTGTTCGGCCTGCCGGGCAACCCGGTGGCGGTGATGGTGACCTTCTACGCCTTCGTGCGCGAAGCGCTGCTGCGCCTGGCCGGGGCCGAAGCGCAGCCGCTGCCGCTGCTGCGCGCCGCCAGCGTGGGGGCCATCCGCAAGAAGCCCGGGCGCACCGAATACCAGCGCGGCATCGTCAGCCGCGGCGCCGACGGGCGCTGGCGGGTGGCGATCACCGGCGCGCAGGGCAGCGGCATCCTGCGCAGCATGAGCCGCGCCAACGGCATGGTGCTGCTGCACCATGACCAAGGCGAGGTTGCGCCCGGCGACGAGGTCGACGTCATCCCCTTCGACGGCCTGGTCTGAGCCGCGCGGTCGCGCGCGAGCGGCCGCAGGAATCCGCAAGAACTCGCCGCCGCAGATCGGCGCAGCGTGTGCGCTTGCGGCGCAAAGCGGCCGCAGACCGCTTTGCGCCGCAAGCATCCGCCAGCAGCACGGCACCTGATTGCCAGCCCGACTCAAGCCCCCGCCGGGCGCAAGGCGGTGCTTCGCCCACGTGGCCTCTTGCCGCGCGGCCGCGGGTGATCCTGCCGCATCCGCTCGTCGATCAGGCGCCGCAACACGCTCAGCGCCGGCGGCGCGGTGCGGCCGCGCAGGGTGACCAGCGCAAAACGCGCGTTGTCCTCGAACTCGGGGTCGAGCCTGAGTTCGACCAGCGAGCCGTCCCGCAGACCCTGTTCGGCCGCCTTCACGATGCCGAGGAAGACCGCGTCGGTGCGGCGCACGGTCTCGATCAGGCTGGCCACCTCGTCGCACTCGAGGGTCACCAGCTGCGCCGGGTTGGCCGCCGGCCCGTAGTGCCGCACCATGGTCAGCGCGATGTCGTCCGACAGCGCGGTGGACGCGATCGGATAGCACCGCAATTCGTCGAACGGCACGGCCGCGCGTTTGGCCAACGGGTGCTCGCGCCGGCAGACGAAGCCGGCGCGCAGTTCACCCAGCACCTCGATGTCCAGGTCGGGCGCCGGCACCAGGCCGCGGTGGCTGACGGTCACCGCATCGATCTCGCGGTTGCGCAACTGCTCCAGCTGCGCCTTGATCGCGCCGCGCGCCACGGTGAGCCTCAGCTGCGGATGGAAGCGCGCCATGTGCTCCATGATCGGCACCATCAGCAGCGCGCCCGGCCCCGAGCCCAGGCCGAGCCGCAGCACGCCGGCCTGACCCTTGTGCAGCGCGCTCGCGCTTTGGCGCAGCTCGGCGGCTTCGTCCAGGATGCGCCGCGCCCGGCGCAACACGTCCTCGCCCAGCGGCGTGGGCACCGCGCGTTTGCCCAGGCGGTCGAACAGGCGCGCGCCGAGCTCGTCTTCCAGCACCTGCACGCTGCGGCTCAAGGCGGGCTGCGTCAGGCAGCACTGACTGGCGGCACGGCTGAACGAGCCGGCCGACGCCAGCGCCAGCACATGCTCCAGTTGCTTCAGGTTCATGCTTGGCTCGCGGATAAGCGAAACGTATCGAATGGCAAAGAATTATGCATTTGACTTTGCATTGCCAGGCTTCCTACGATCGCGCCCGCCCCGCCACAACGACATGGAGACGACCTTGCGCATCAAGCCATTCCTGTACGGCCTGCTGGTTGCCGCGGCAGCCACGCTGGGCACCCCTGTCGCCTCGGCCCAGAGCTTTCCGACCAAGCCGGTGACGCTGATGGTGCCGTACCCCGCCGGCGGGCTGTCGGACGTGATCGCCCGGCTGGTGAACGGCCCGCTGGGCAAGATCCTGGGCCAGCCGGTGATCGTCGACAACGTCGGTGGCGTCAGCGGCGCGATCGCGGCGCAGAAGGTGCTCGGCGCACCCGCCGACGGCTACCACCTGTTCCAGGGTTCACCGAACGAGCTGATCCTCGCGCCGCTGGCGATCTCGTCGGTCAAGTTCAAGAGCGACGACTTCCGCCTGGTGCAGATGGTCAGCACCGGCCAGATCGCCGTCTACACCCGCCCCGATCTGCCGGTGGCGACGATGGACGAGCTGATCGACTACGCGCGCAAGGAAGCCGCCGCCGGCCGCCCGATCACCTACGCCAGCGTCGGGCCCGGCTCGTTCTATCACCTGCTGGGCGCACAGCTGTCGAAGGTCACCGGGATCCCGATGACGCATGTGCCGTACAAGGGCGGTGCGCCGGCCAACCAGGATCTGCTCGGCGGGCGGGTGGACATCTTCATCACGGTCTACGGCAAGAACTACCAGCAGTGGGCCGAGACCGGCAAGATCAAGATCCTGGCGCTGCTCAACAGCGAACGGCGCGAAGGCTTCAAGCAGTACCCGGCGATCGCCGAGACCAAGCCGCTGAAGGACTTCACCTTCAACTTGTGGACCGGCTACTTCGTCAAGAAGGACACGCCGGAGCCGATCGTGCAGACGCTGCACGACGCACTGAACGGCGCGTTGGCCGAGCCCGCGGTGCGCGACGGCTTGCTGGCCAACGGCATGCAGCCGGCCAAGCCGGTCAGCCTGGCCGACGCCGGCAAGTTCTACGCCGATCAGGCCGTGAAGTTCCGCGCGATCGCCAAGTCGATCGGCCTCGAACCGCAATGACCGCGCCCGCCGAGCCCACCGTGAACGATCGACCCCAAGCCGCCGCGCGGCCGTTGCTGCAGGCGTTGCAGGCCCAGGCCGAAGAGTTCATCGCGCTGCGGCGCGACATCCACCAGCACCCCGAGCTGGGCTACCAGGAGCTGCGCACCAGCGATCTGGTGGCCGAGCAGCTCGCCCGCTGGGGCTACCGCGTCACGCGCGGTCTGGGCGGCACTGGCGTGGTCGGCCAACTGGTGCGCGGCGCCGGCGCCAGGCGGCTCGGCCTGCGTGCCGACATGGACGCGCTGCCGATCGACGAGGCCACCGCCCTGCCCTACGCCAGCCGCCATGCCGGCGTGATGCACGCCTGCGGCCACGACGGCCACACCGCGATGCTGCTGGCCGCGGCCAAGCACATTGCCGCGCAGGTGCCGTTCTCGGGCACCTTGAACCTGATCTTCCAGCCCGCCGAAGAAAGCCTCGGCGGTGCCAAGAAGATGATGGACGACGGCTTGTTCGGGCAGTTTCCGTGCGATGCGGTGTTCGGCATGCACAACATGCCCGGCTACCCGCAGGGCCACCTGGTGCTGCGCGACGGCGCGATGATGGCCTCGGCCGAAACCGTGACCATCACGCTCGAAGGCCGCGGCGGCCACGGCGCGGTGCCGCACCGCGCGGCCGACCCGGTGGTGGCCGGCGCGGCCATCGTCATGGCCTTGCAAAGCATCGTCGCGCGCAACGTCGACCCGCAGCAGATGGCGGTGATCACGGTGGGCGCGTTCAACGCCGGCAGCACCGACAACGTGATCCCGCAGCGCGCCACGCTCAAGCTCAGCGTGCGCGCGCTCGACCGCGAGGTGCGCGACCTGCTCGAGCAGCGCATCACCGAACTGGTGCATGCCCAGGCCCAAAGCTTCGGCGTGCAGGCCACGATCGACTACAGGCGGCTGTACCCGGTGCTGGTGAACCACACGCGCGAAACCGACATCGCGCGCGAAGTGGCCGAGGAATTGGTCGGCGCGCAGGGCATGACCCGCCAGGGCAAGGCGCTTTCGGGCAGCGAGGACTTCGCGTTCTTTCTGGAGGAGGTGCCGGGCTGCTATCTGCTGATCGGCAACGGCGACGACACCGGCGACGGCCATGGCGCGTGCATGGTGCACAACCCGGGTTACGACTTCAACGACCGCAACGTGGTCGTGGGCTCGGCCTTCTGGTCGCTGCTGGTCGAGCGTTATCTCGCCGGCTGACCGGGTGGTGCGCCGCGCAGGCGGCGCACCACGTCGGACACCAGCCCGATGAAGGCCGCGGCCCATGCCAGCAGCGCGACCGCCAGCACCACCGGCGGCAGAAAGCCCAGAAACTCCAGATCCAGCGCATCGATCATCTGATGCGTGCTGGCTGCGTACATGCCCAGCGGAAACACCGCGCCCCAGTACAGCGGGTCGTACTTGAGCGGAAAGCGCCGGTAGACATGGCGCCATACGCCCAGCAGCAGCAGCATCGGAATCCACCAGGTGCCGGTGGCCCAATAGAACACGGTGAAGCCCTTGATGAACGGCAGCAGCGACTGCAGGAACGGCGCGTGGCCTGAATTGAGGATCAGCAGTGCGCCGGCCAGGGTGGAGATCGCCATCGCGCCCATGTTGATCCAGTACGGCGGCGACAGGTCGCCGGGCTCGAGCGTGAAGAAGGTGTAGCGGTAGAAGATCAGCGACATCATCCAGATGTAGAGCATGCCGCCCCACAACCACATCGACAGCGCGAGGAAGTTCAGCTCGAGCCGGCCCGGCTGGCCGACGTGCGTGGCCAGCAGCGCGCTGAGCGCCGCAATCGACTGCGTCGACACCACACCCAGCAGCCAGGCGCCGTTGATGCCTTCGGCCAGCGTCGGCTTCACCGGCTTGACCGTCAGGCCGGTGAAGATGGTATAGGTCAGCGCGACCCACAGTGCCAGCGCCAGCGCCCACAGCGCGATGCCGATATCCACTTCGGCTGACAGCAGCAGGAACTGGCTGCCCAGCAGGCTGGTCGCCGCGACCACGGTGAAGAAGCCGGGGCCGCGCAGATGGTCGAACAAGTCGCCAACGAAGCGTTGGCGGTACCGCGCCAGGCGCAGCAGCGTCAGCACCCACAGCACCGCATACATCACCAGGCTCAACGCGAACAGCCCGCGCGCCACCCGCGGCAGCTCCGACAGCTGCGCGGCGATGGCCACGATGCCGGTGGCCATGACCATGCCGAACGAGGCCGGCGACATCCCGGCCAACCCGTCCGGCTGCCTTGGCGCTGCCGCCCGGGTGCGGCTCAACCCGTCGTGCATGCCGCGCTCACTGCAAGCCGGGCCAGGCCGTGCGGGACCGTGCTTGCGCGCGGCTGCCTGCCCGGCGGCGGGCTGGTTCGCGGTTGGTCTCGAGCCTGCACGCTCGGCGCATCAGCCCACCCGCGCAGCCAGCCTCAGCGGCAGCCGCGAAAAGCCGCTGGCCGGGTACATGGCGCGCAGCGGCGGGCGCTCGGCGACCAGCGCCAGCCGCCGTGCGGCGAGCAGCTCTTGCACCACCACCTCGAGCTCCAGCCGCGCCAGCGGCGCGCCCGGGCAGACGTGGATACCGGCGCCGTACAGCAGGTTCAGCGCCGGATCGCGGTCGAGCCTGAACTCGTCCGGGTCGCCGAACACAGCCTCGTCGCGGTTGGCCGCGGCCCAGATCAGGCTGATGCGTTCACCGACCTCGACTTCCCGGCCGCCGAAGTCGGCCGGGTGCAGCGCCACGCGCCGGTTGGCGATCAGCGGTGCGTGGATGCGCAGGATCTCGTCGATCGCCGCCGGCAACAGCGCCGGGGCGGCGTGCAACTGCTCTTGCAGCGGCGCGCGCTCGGCCAGGTATTGCGCGACGATGCCCACGCACGCGGCGATCGTGCCCAGCTCGCCGACGGTCCAGTTGCGCAGGATGCTGGTCAGCTCCTCGTCGTCGAGCAAGCGCTCGCCGCCGCCGGTGTCCACCCGCTCGCGCATCAGCTGCGCGGTGACGTCGGCGGCGGCGGTGCCCGCCTGGCGCCGGGCATCGAGCTGGGTCTGCACGTGGCGATCGAACTCGTGCGCCACCGCGGCCAGCGCCGCACGGTCGTGCGCGAGCCGGGCCTTGTGGTTGTCGCGGATCCACGCGCGCAGCGGTGCGCGCAACTCGTCGGGCCAGCCCAGAAACGCGCACTGGATGCGCAGCGCGAACTCGTCGGCGAACTCGGCCATCAGCTCGCACTCGCCGTCGGCCGGCAGCCGCGACACCAGCTCGGCCGCGATGCCCCGGCACACCGGCGCGAACGCCGCCATGCGCGAGGCCTCGAAGTACGGCTCGATCAGGCGGCGGTACACCGTGTGTTGCGGCGGGTCCATGCCGTTGGGCACCGACACATGGCCCGACACCGCGTTGCTGAAGGTATGGTGGTCGTACAGCACCCGCATCACGTCGGCATGGCGGAACAGCGACCAGTGCAGGTAGTCGCTGTAGGCCACCGGGCAGCGCTGGCGCATCGAGTCGTAAGCGGCGATCTGGTCGTCGAGCACCGGCTGCGAGCGGGGGTCCCAATCTTCAGGCGTGTTCATGGTCAGCGTCGATCCGTTCAAACTGCGTGCGCGCGGGGCCGATGCACCACCGCGCCGAAGGTCCGTGGCCGAAGGTTACCCCCATGCACGACCACTGCGGCCCCGGCACGGGCCGGCTGAAGCAAAATCGCGTGCCGCCGCCCGGCGCAAGGCGGCGGCGCCACCCGACCCGCGCAGCTACCACCACGCCACCCTCATGCAAGCCCTTCGCGGCATCTTCGCCAGCCTGGTTGTCGGGCTCAACACCCTGGCCTTCAGCTTGGTCCTGGTGCCGCTGGCGCTGCTGAAGCTGCTGCTGCCGCTGCCGGCGCTGCGCCGGGCGTTCGAGCGCATGCTCGCGTCGCTGGCGTCGGCCTGGGTGGCCGTCAACAACGCTTGGATCTTCGCGGTGCGCCCGGGCGCGCGCTGGGACGTGCAGGGCCTGGAGCAACTCGATGCGCGCGGCTGGTACCTGGTGGCCAGCAACCACCAGAGCTGGGTCGACATCCTGGTGCTGCAGCGCGTGTTCCATGGCCGCATTCCGTTCCTGAAGTTCTTCCTCAAGCGCGAACTGATCTGGGTGCCGGTGATCGGCCTGGCCTGGTGGGCCCTGGACTTTCCGTTCATGACGCGCGGCAAGAGCCGCGGCGGGCTGCAAAAGGATCTGGAAACCACGCGCCGCGCCTGCGAGAAGTTCAAGCAGGTTCCGACCTCGGTGATGAACTTCGTCGAGGGCACGCGCGCGACGCCGGCCAAGATCGCCCAGGACAAGGGTCCGTACCAGCATCTGCTGCGGCCCAAGATCGGCGGCCTGTCGGTGGCGCTGGCCACGATGGGCGAGCAGTTTCACGGGCTGCTCGACGTCACGGTCGTCTACCCCGGCGGCATCCCGACCTTCTGGGACATGCTGTGCGGCCGGCTCGACCACGTCATCGTGCGCGTGCAGCAGCACGCGATCCCGCCGGAGCTGGTCGGGGTGGAGCACGCGCTGCAGCGCGCCCATGTCGTCAAGCTCGGGCGCTGGGTTGAAAAGCTGTGGCGCGACAAGGACCGCCTGATCGGCGAACTGCTGCGCCAGGCCGGTGGCGGAGCCGGGCCGCGCGCCAGCGGCGGTGCCGACGCCGCCGCGCAGCCTGGCCAAGCGCACTGACAGCGCGGGCGGCCGCCCGCCGCGCGCTAAGCGTCGAAGCGCGCGAACACCAGCGACGCGTTGGTGCCGCCGAAGCCGAAGCTGTTCGACATCACCGCACCCAATGCGCCGTCGTGCCGCGCGAGCAGCACCGGCAGGCCGGTCGCAGCCGGGTCGAGGTTGTCGATGTTGGCCGAGGCCGCGGCAAAGCCGCGCTGCATCATCAGCAGCGAGTAGATCGCCTCTTGCACCCCGGCCGCGCCCAGCGAGTGGCCCGACAGCGACTTGGTCGAGCTGATCATCGGCACCTTGGCGCCGAAGACCTCGCGCACCGCGCCGAGCTCGGCCACGTCGCCCACCGGGGTGGACGTGCCATGCGCGTTGATGTAGTCGACCGGCACGCGCACCGTGGCCAGTGCCTGCTGCATGCAGCGCTGCGCCCCTTCGCCCGACGGCGCGACCATGTCATGGCCGTCGGAGGTGGCACCGTAGCCGACCACCTCGGCCAGGATGGCAGCGCCGCGCGCCTGCGCATGCTCGAGCGACTCCAGCACCAGCATGCCGCCGCCGCCGGCGATGACGAAGCCGTCGCGCGCCGCGTCGAAGGCACGCGAGGCCTGCTCGGGGCGGTCGTTGAAGCCGCTGGACATCGCGCCCATCGCGTCGAACAGCAGCGACATCTCCCAGCTCTCTTCCTCGCCGCCGCCGGCCAGCACCACGTCCTGCTGGTCCCAGGCGATCAGTTGCGCGGCGTGGCCGATGCAATGCGCGCTGGTGGCGCAGGCCGAGCTGATCGAGTAGTTGACGCCCTTGATCGCGAAGTTGGTGGCCAGGCACGCCGACACCGTGCTGCCCATCGCGCGCGTGACCATGAACGGGCCGACGCGCTTGATGCCCTTGGCGCGCAAGGTGTCGGCCGCCCAGACCTGGTTGTGGCTCGACGCGCCGCCGCTGCCGGCCACCAGCCCGGTGCGCGGATGCGAGATCTGCGCCGCCGTCAGCCCCGACTGCTCGAGCGCCTGCTTGGTCGCCAGCCAGGCGTAGGCGGCCGCGTCGCCCATGAAGCGCAGCGTGCGCCGATCGACTGCCTCCTCGAGGTTCAGCTGCGGACGCCCGCTGATCTGGCAGCGCATGCCGTGCTCGGCATAGACCGGGTTGAAGCGGATGCCCGAGCGGCCCTCGCGCAGGCTGGTCGCGACCTCGTCGACGTTGTTGCCCAGGCTGGAGACGATGCCCTGGCCGGTGATGACCACGCGTCGCATCAGAAGTCCTCGGTCGAAGTGAACAGCCCCACCTTCAGATCGGAGGCCGCATAGATCTCGCGCCCGTCGGCGTACACGCGCCCGTCGGCGATGCCCATGACCAGCTTGCGTTCGATCACGCGCTTGAAGTCGAGGTGGTAGCTGACCTTGCTGAGCGTGGGCAACACCTGGCCGAAGAACTTGATCTCGCCGGCGCCCAGCGCGCGGCCGCGCCCCGGATTGCCGCGCCAGCCCAGCCAGAAGCCCACCAGTTGCCACAGCGCATCCAGCCCCAGGCAGCCGGGCATCACCGGATCGGTCTCGAAGTGGCAGCCGAAGAACCACAGGTCGGGCCGGATGTCGAGCTCGGCTTCGATCCGGCCCTTGCCGTGCGCGCCGCCGGTGTCGTCGATGTGCACGATGCGGTCGAACATCAGCATGTTGGGCAGCGGCAGCCGGGCGTTGCCCGGCCCGAACAGCTCACCGTGGCCGCAGGCGAGCAGCGCATCGCGGTCGTAGCTTTGGCGCCCGAGGTCGCGCTGGCTGGCGGTCGAAGTCATTTGCGTCATGGAGGGTGTCGAAAGTTCGGGATCGGTGCGAGCAAGCGATCGGCGAGGGTTTGCACGGGTGGCCCGCCGCCGCAGCGGGATGCGCCATTCTGCCTGCGCACCCCGGACGTCCACAGCCGCGATTTTGCGCCAGCGCGCGCCGCTTCGGCCAGCGATCGGCGACGTCGTGCGCATCGGCGCGCCGTGGCGATGCGGCGGCGGGCGGTGCACCGCGCCAGGAAAATCCCTCGGCCGCCGGGCTGATC
>CALBTN010000198.1 GCA_937967345.1 uncultured Rubrivivax sp.
TCGTGATTCCGTTCGAGGACGAGGCGCAGATCGAGCTCAACCCGTTCTTCGCGCCCAGCGCCGGCATCGTGCCGCAACTCGAGGCGGCCATGGATGAACTGCGGCGCTCGGGCGACTCTTGCGGTGCACGGTTGACCGTCACCGCACGCGGCATGCCGCCAGGGCTGGGCGAGCCGGTGTACGACCGGCTCGACGCCGACATCGCCTACGCGATGATGGGCCTGAACGCGGTCAAGGGCGTGGAGATCGGCGCCGGCTTTGGCTGCGTCACGCAAAAGGGCAGCGAGCACGGCGACGAGCTGACGCCGCAGGGCTTTCGCAGCAACCATGCCGGCGGCGTGCTCGGCGGCATCTCCAGCGGCCAGGATCTGGTGGTGCACCTGGCGGTCAAGCCCACCAGCTCGATCCGCATCGAACGCGATTCGATCGACCGCGCCGGCCAGCCGACGCGGGTGCGCACGATCGGCCGCCACGACCCCTGCGTGGGCATCCGCGCCACGCCGATCGCCGAGGCGCTGCTCGCGCTGGTGGTGATGGACCACGCGCTGCGCCAGCGCGCGCAGTGCGCCGACGTGCAGCTGCCGCTGCCGCCGATTGCCGCGAGCAGCGGCGCTTGAGCCGCGCCGTGCTGCCGCCATGAAGGTGCTGATCCTTGGCGCGGGGCGGGTCGGCGAGAGCGTGGCCGAAAGCCTGGTGTCGGAGCACAACGACATCACCGTGATCGATACCGACGCCAAGCGGCTGGCGCTGCTGCAAGACCGCATGGACCTGCGCGGCGTGGTCGGCAACGGCATCCAGCCGTCGGTGTTGCGCGAGGCCGGCGCCGACGACGCCGACATGCTGATCGCCTGCGCGCCGATGGACGAGACCAACCTGGTGGCGTGCAAGATCGCCGCCGAGGTGTTCGGCATCCAGCGGCGCATCGCGCGCGTGCGCAGCCCCGAGTTCGTCGACGGCAGCGAGCTGATGCGCAAGGAAGGCTTCGCGGTCGACGAGCTGATCTGCCCTGAGGCCAGCCTGACCACGTACATCGGCAAGCTGATCCAGTACCCCGAGGCGCTGCAGGTGCTGGAGTTCGCGCAGGCGCGCGTCAGCCTGATCGCGGTGCGCGCGATGGACGGCGCGCCGATGGTGCAGCACGTGATCTCCGAGCTGCCGTCGCTGGTGCCGAATCTGCCGATGCGCATCGTCGCGATCTACCGGCGCGACGTGCGCGGCCACGACGTGCAGATCGTGTGCGACGGCAGCACGCGCATCGAACTGGGCGACGAGCTGTTCGTGCTGGCAGCCAGCCAGCACGTGCGCGCGGTGCTGGACGCGCTGCACCAGCGCAGCCGGCCGGTGCGGCAGGTGATCGTGGCCGGCGGCGGGCGCGTCGGCCTGCGCCTGACGCGGCAGATCGCGCACGAGTGCCACGTCAAGCTGATCGAGGCCGGCGCCGAGCGCTGCGACTACCTCAGCAGCGAGCTGGCGGGCGCAGCGCTGGTGCTGCACGGCGACTCCACCGACGAGGACCTGCTCGAGCGCGAACGCGTGCACGACACCGACCTGTTCCTGGCGCTGACCAGCGACGACGAGGACAACATCATGTCGTGCCTGCTGGCCAAGCGCATGGGCGCGAGCCGCGTGCTGGCGCTGATCAACCGGCGCAGCTACGCCGACCTGGTGCAAGGCCCGGGCACGCAGATCGACATCGCGGTGTCGCCGGCGCAGACCATCATCGGCGAGCTGCTCGCGCACGTGCGCCGCGGCGACGTGGCCGCGGTGTACAGCCTGCGCCGCGGCGACGCCGAGGCGCTGGAGGCGGTGGTGCGCGGCGACGAGAAGAGTTCCAAGCTGGTCGGCCGGCGCATCGAGCAGCTGGCGCTGCCGCCGGGCGCGGCGATCGGTGCGATCGTGCGCGAGGGGCCCGGGGCCGACCTGAAGCCGGCGTGGGAGGTGATCATCGCGCACCACGACACCGTGATCCGCAGCGGCGACCATGTCATCGTGTTCCTGCCGCGCAAGCGCATGGTGCGGCAGATCGAGAAGCTGTTCCAGGTCGGCGCGACCTTCTTCTGACCCGTGCGGCGCCTTCGCCATCACGCTGTCATGAATCTGCCGCTGGCCGTCACCGCGCTGGTCGGGCGCATGCTGGTGATGTTCGCGCTGCTGTTCGCGGTGCCGCTGGGCTTTGCGCTGAGCGAGCACGATCCGGGCGAGATGGCCTTCATCGTGTCGATGGGCTTCACCCTGGGCGCCGGCGTGCTGCTGACGCTGGCCACCCGGCGCTTCAAGCGTGAACTGCAGGTGCGCGACGGCTTCGTGCTGGTGGTGCTGATCTGGCTGGTGCTGCCGGCGGTTGCCGCGCTGCCGCTGTGGCTGGCGATTCCGGGCATCAGCGCCACCGACGCGTACTTCGAGGCGATGTCGGGCTTTACCGCCACCGGCGCAACGCTGCTGTCGGGCCTGGACCGGCTGCCGCTGTCGGTCAACGTCTGGCGTTGCTTCCTGCAGCTGGTCGGCGGCCTGGGCATCATCGTGCTGGCGGTGGCGATCCTGCCGCTGCTGGGCATCGGTGCGGCGCAGCTGTTCAAGGCCGAGATGACCGGCCCGATGAAGGACACGCGGCTGACGCCGCGCATTGCCGAGACCGCGCGCGGCCTGTGGACCGTGTATTTCGTCGGCTGCATCGCCTGCATGTTCGCCTACCGCTGGGCCGGCATGAGTTGGCCCGACGCGTTCATGCACATGTGCACCACGATGAGCACGGCCGGGTTCTCGTCGCATGACGCCAGCTTCGGCTACTGGAATTCGCCGCTGATCGAAGGCGTGTCGGTGTTCTTCATGATGCTGGCCGGCGTCAGCGTGGCGCTGTACTTCCTGGCCTGGCGGCGGCGTTCGCTGGCGCCGCTGTGGCGCAACACCGAGGCGCGCGCTTTCGTCGGCGTGATGGCCGCCAGCGTGCTGCTGATCTCGCTGTACCTGTGGCTGGACGGCATCTATGACGACTACCGCGTGGCGCTGCGGCACACCCTGTTCCACGTGGTGTCGGTGGGCACGACCACCGGCTACGCGACCCAGGACTACACGCAGTGGCCGCCGTTTTCATCGCTGCTGATGATCCTGCTGGGGTGCTTCGCCACCTGCGGCGGCTCCACCGGCGGCGGCATCAAGATGATGCGCATGCTGCTGCTGCTCAAGCAGGTGCGGCGCGAGCTGGTGCGCATCGTGCATCCGAGCGTGGTCAACCCGGTGGTCATCGGCGGCCAGGTGGTGCCGCTGCGCGCGATGCAAAACGTCATCGCCTTCATGATGGTCTACGGCGCCACGCTGGTGGTGCTGACGATGGCGATGCTGTTCAGCGGGCTGGAGCCGATCACCGCGTTCACCGCGGTGGTGGCCTGCCTGAACAACATCGGTCCCGGCCTGGGCGATGTCGGCCCTGCGGTCAACTACGGCGGGCTCAGCGACTTCCAGACCTGGGTGTGCACCTTCGCGATGGTGCTGGGGCGGCTGGAGTTGCTGTCGCTGCTGGTGCTGTTCACGCCGCAGTTCTGGCGCGGCTGACGGGCCGTGACGCATTGCGCGTCTTGGCTGTCGTCAGCACCCCGGGGCAGCAGCGGCGAATGAACCTGGTGTCGGCCTTGCGCCGAGCTTGCGGCTCTTCAGCCCTGAGCGCATCCAGCCATCAGGCCAGCCGCTGCACCGCCTGCGCGATCGCCGCCAGCTTGGCCTCGGCCACCTGCATCGAGCAGATCGGGTTGTCGGCAAAGGTGGCGAAGCCGCAGTCGGGGTGCAGCAGCAGCCGCTCGGCGCCGAACAGCGCCTTCGCCCGCGCGATCTGCGCCGCGATCGCGTCTACCGGCTCGATGGCCGCGTGCTTCTGGTTGACCACGCCGATGCCGATGCGCGCGTCGGCCGGCAGCTGCTGCAGCAGCGCCATGTCGCCGGCGCGCGGCGTGCAGGCTTCGAGCAAGTAGGCCCCCACCCGCATGCCGGCCAGCGTGGCCAGCAGCGGCGCGTAGCTGCCGGCCAGCGCCACCGACTCGTCGGGGGTCCAGTTGCCGCGGCACACGTGCAGCGCGATGCGCTCGCGCGGCAGGCCCGCGACGGCCGCATTGACCAGCTCGCGCGCGAAACCCAACTCGTGCTCGGGCCCGGCCGACTCCGACAGCGCGCCGCACATGAAGCTGCGCTTGTTCTTCGGCCCGCTGAACACCACCTCGCACAGGACCGGCTCGTCGAGCTGGACCAGCGTGGCTCCGGCGTCCAGCAGCTCGGCCACCTCCTCGCGCAGCACGCGCACGATGTCGGCGGCGATCTGCTCGCGCGTGGCGTACACGCTGTCGGCGATGCAGTCCATCCACATCGTGCGCGTCAGCAGGTACGGTCCGGGCAGCGCCACCTTGACCGGCGCGGTGGTGAGCGTGCGCAGGAAGTCCAGCTCGTGCACCGCCAGCGGCCGGCTGCGCCGGATGCGGCCGAACACGCCGGGGTGGCGCACCTCGGCCGCGGGCACGTCCAGCGCACGCAGCTCGGCTTCGAACGCGGCCGGATCCTCCACCAGCGGCAGCAGGTCGGTCAGCGGCACGAGCTGGCAGTTGTCCAGCCGCGTGGCGACGAAGCTGGCGTAGCTGTCGCGCCGCTGCTCGCCGTCGGTGAACAGCGTGGCGCCAGCGCGCTGCTGCGCGGCGGCGATCAGGCGCACCGCGTCGTCGGCCGTGTCCTGGAAGGCGGCGTCGTCCAGCCGGCCCTGCACGTGCGCGTGCATCGCATCCATCAGCCAGCGCGGGCGCGGCCAGCTGCCGATGCCGGTGATGGCCAGCGGCGGCAGCGCCGGTGCCGCTACCGGGGCGCGGCGGACCGGCGCCGCGGCCGCGTCCGGCGCCGCGGCGCGGACCGGCGCGGCCGGTGCCGACGTGCGTTGGGCCAGTGCGCCCTTGCAGACCAGGAAGCTGCGCTGCTTGCCCTGCCGCGTCCACGACACCAGCTGGTTGCGCGTCATGCGGCACCAGGCCGGCAGATCCTCGTCGACCGAGGTCTCGGTCGAGCGGATCTCGAGCAGGCCGCCCGGCGGCAGCGGGTCGATGTGCTTGCGGATCAGCAGCAGCAGCCCGTTGCCGCAGTCGAGATCGCCGCCGTCGAAGGCGACGTCGGCGTGGAGGTCATGCGCGGCGCTGGGTTGCATGCGGCGGCAAGCGCTGGGCTCAGTAGCTGATGCTGGGGCACCTGTCGCCCATGAACTCCACCAGCTTGGCGCCGCCGACCATCACCGCGCCGTCGACCAGCGCGTTCTCGTCGAGCTTGCGCTTCTTGAAGCACGGCGAGCACACGTAGATCTTGCCGCCGGCCTTGGCGAAGTTGGCGATCAGGTCTTTCAGCGGTGCGAAGCCGTCCTCGTGAATGTCGTCGGCGTAGCCGGGCTGTGACAGGCGCACCCCTTCGATCGACAGGAACACCACCGTGTCCTTGTCCGACGCGGCGGCCGCGTTGGCGACGACGAAGGCGACGGTTGCCTTGTCCGGGTCGTTCTTGGCGTGGGTCAGGTTGACGACGAATTTTCCAGCCATGGGGGGTCTCTCGTGTGGGCAGTGGGGAAGGGGTCAAGCCGGGCGGCGCGCCCGGATCCAGTACGCGGGCGGCGCGGCTTGCAGCAGTTCGTGCCGCGTCATGCGGCAGTACGCGGGAATGTCCTCGGGCGCGCCGGCATCGGTGGCGGTGAGCTTGAGCACCTGGCCCGGCATCGCCTGCAGTCGCATGCGCAGTTCGATCACCAGTTCACCGCAGCCCATCTCGCCAGCGTTCCAGGATTGGTCTTCGGTGATCGGCATGCCGGCGCAGGAATGGGATGGCGGGGTTGCAGTGTATGCGCCGCGCGGCGCGCCAAGGCCGATCAGCCCTTCGCCACGTCCGCTTTGGGCAGCCAGGCGAAGGCCAGCGCGCCGGCCACCAGCAGTGCGGCGATGGTCAGCATCACCGCGCTGAACAGGTCGACGCCGCGTGCCTGCGCCAGCGACGCGACCAGGCCGGTGAACCACTGCATCAGCGCCACGCCCATGAACATCGCCATCGTGAACAGCGCCAGCGCGCGCCCGACGATGGCCGGCGGGTAGGCGCTGCGCACTTCCGAGTACTGCAAGATCATGTAGCCCGACACCAGGCCGAGCAGCAGCATCAGGCCGACGTCGAGCGCGGCGTTGTCCGACACCGCGAGCACGACGAACAGCGCCGCGCACAGCAGCGAATAGCCGATCAAGCGCCGGCGCCGCGCGTGGCCGCCGGGGTCGAAACGGCCGAACAGCGCGGGGCCGATCAGCGAGATCGCCGACACCACCAGCGCGACGTTGCCGCTGTCCACCAGCGAGAAGCCGTGGCGCTCGATCAGCAGCGGCCCGAGCCACAGGCCGCGCAGCGTGATGAACGAGGCGTAGCACACGAACGACAGCGCGACGATGCCGGCGGTGTGCGGCAGCTTCAGCAGCGCCACGAAGGCCAGCGCCGCCTGACCCAGGCTCTCGCGCGGCGCCGCCGCGCGCTGCGCGATGTCCGGCTCGTGCACCTTCCATGCGACCAGCGCCCAGGCCGCCACCGAACACGCGGCGAGCACGAAGTAGGCCACGCGCCAGGAGGTGGCTTCAACCAGCCAAGCCAGCGGCGTGCCGGTGGCCAGCAACCCGATGCCGCCCAGGCTCATGATCGTGCCCGACAGCGCGGTGAAGCGCGCCGGCGGGAAGTGCCGCGCGATGAACACCGTGCACACCAGGAACGCGGCGGCGCAGCCCACGCCGATCATCATCTGCGCCAGCATCAGCGTGGCGTAGCCCGGCGCCACCGCGGCGAGCAGCGCACCGGCGATGGCCAGCGGAAAGCTCGCCAGCAGCGTGCGGCGCACGCCGTGCAGGTCGATGCCGATGCCCATGAACAGCTGCATCGCGCCGAACGCGAAGTGAAACGCGCCGGCAAAGCTGCCGAGCTGCTGCGGCGTCAGGTGCAGCTCGGCCTGCAGCGGTGCCGCCAGGATCGCCGCCACCGTGCGGAAGGCCTGGCTCATGGCGAAGGTGGCGGTCAACGCCAGCAGCATCACCACGGCCGATGCGCGTGCCGCCGGCGCGGCTGTGGCGCCGCTCATCGGCGATCAGCGCGCGGCGCGTTCGGCGGCGGCGGCTTGCTCGGCCGCGGCTTCGGCCATGAAGTCGCCGTCCTGCGACAGCCGGTCCAGCGACAGGTTCGGGTAGTGCTGGGCAAAGCCGTCGAGGATGCGCTGCAGCGGCACGTCGTCGAAGGCGCCGTGCAGCGTCACGTATTCCATGTGGCGGTTGCCGGCGCGGTCGAAGGGGTGGTAGATCGAATCGGCGCGGCCGTCGAACTCCAGCGGCAGCAGGCCGAAGCGCTCGCACAGCTCGAGGTTGAAGGCCGGGGTGGATTTGACCCACGCATCGTCCAGCCAGATGTCGGTGTAGCCGTGCCAGACGAACAGGTCGGTGCCCATGCTGCGGCGCATGCGCTCGGTGGTCAGGTGGTTGCGCACGTCGGCGTAGCCCACGCGCGCCGGGATGCCCGCGGCCCGGCAGGCTGCCGCCAGCAGCGCCGCCTTGGGCACGCACCAGCCGTAGCCGTTGGCCAGCACCGTGCTGGCCTTCAGGCCGTGCACGCTCATGTCGATGCGGTAGGGGTCGTAGCGGAAGCCGTCGCGCACCGCGTAGTGCAGCGCGACCGCGCGCTCGCGGTCATCGCCGCCCCGCGCGTGCTCGCGGGCGAAGGCGATCACGCTCGGATGGTCGCTGTCGACCATGACCGCGGGTTGCAGCGACTCGGCATTCGGTGAGCGGGACATCGGTTCGGCTTTCGTGATCAGGGTTGTCGAACGGCAGCTTGCCGCGCAGTTCGGCCTTGGCGGACGTTTTCCGGCGTCGGGCGCGCAAAGTCCTTGACCAGGCGCAACCCGTTCGGATGCTGCGGCCCGGCCAGCGGCGGGTGGCGCGCCGGCGCGGCCAAACGTGCGGGGATCGCGGGGAGCGCGGGGAGCGGTTGCGCCGGCATCGAAGATGCCTTTCAGGCGGTGCGCGTTGCCGCGCGCGGCGCCTGCGCATCGCCAAAGGGTGGGCCGATCTTGAACACGCCGCTGACCCGCGCCGCTGGCTCGCCGTCGGCCGTGACCAGGCCCTGCATGAACACCAGGCTGCGTGTGCGGCGCAGCAGTTGGGCCTGGCCTTGCACCCAGGCCCCCAGCTTGCACGGCGCCAGGTAGTCCACCTGCAGGCTCACCGTGGGCAGAAAGTGCGTGGCGAGCTCGGCCGACAGCGCATGCGCGGAAATCGGCAGCAGCATGTCGCAGAAGGTGGCGACCATGCCGCCGTGGCCCACGCCCATCGTGTTGCAGTGTCGCGGCTCGACCCTGAAGCCCAACAGCACCGCGCCGTCGAGCTTCTTCACGTACAGCGGGCCGTTGGCGTCGATGAAGCCGCTGCCGAAGCGGCGCGGCACGAAGCCTTCGGGAACATCCCACGCGGGCACGGGCGGCTGGGCAACGGTCATGCAGGGTTCCGGTGGTGCGCCATCGCGCGATGGCGGGTGGTTGGCCCTATTCTGCAAGAAGCCCTCTTCACCCCCGACGAGGCCGGCCTGAACAGGCGAGGGCGCCGCTGTTCGCGCCGCGACCAGGCGGGTTGCGCGGCCGTGCGTGGCTCGGCCGCTGCCGCTCGCGGCCGGGGTCTTCCCGATGCCCGCGCCGCGCTGCGGCAACCTATGCTGCGGCCCACCGCGCCGGTGCACGCAGCGCGCCGGGCCGGCTACGGGCAGGCGCATGCAGCTACCGATCCATCTGATGCACTCCGGCGGGCGCAGCTTGCAAGAGCAGCTGTTCGACCAGTTTGTCGCGCAGCTCGCCGAGGGCCTGCTGCGCCCGGGCATGCGCATGCCGGCGACGCGCCAGCTCGCCAGCGATCTGGGCGTGTCGCGCAACACCGTGGTGCTGACCTACGAGCGGCTGGTCGCCGAGGGCTTCATCGAGATGCGCCCGCCGCTCGGCGCCTTCGTGACCACGCGCGGTGTGCCCGGCGCTGCCGTCGCGCCGCCTGCCGCATCCAACCCGCCATACGACGAGGCCGCCGCGCCACAGCGCGCTGCGCGGGTGCCGACGCGGTTTCGCGGCCAGATGCATGCGCTGCGTTCACCCTGCGCCGACGGGGTCGAGTTCGACTTCTGGGTCGGCCGCCCCGATCCGCGGTTGTTCCCGGCGCAGGCCTGGCGCAAGCTGGTCGACACGTCGCTGGCGCAGATGCAGCACGGCGATGGCAGCTACGGCGAGCCCGCCGGTCTGCGCAGCCTGCGCGCCGCGGTGGCCGCGCATGTCGGCGCCACGCGCGGCATCGTGTGCGGCGCCGGCGACGTGATCATCACCAACGGCATCCAGGAAGGCCTCAACATCGTCGCGCGGCTGCTGCTCGCACCGGGAACCGGGGTCGGCATGGAAAGCCCCGGCTACGCCGGCGCGGCCAACGTCTTCGCCGGCTTCGGCGCGCGCGTGCTGCCGCTCGAGGTCGACGCCGAAGGCGCCGTGCCCGACGCGCTGCCCACCGATTGCGCGATGGTCTACCTGACCCCCGCGCACCAGTACCCCAGCGGCGTCGCGCTGTCGGCGCCGCGGCGCCGCGCGTGGCTGCGCTGGGCGCGCGGCAGTGGCGGCTTCGTCGTCGAGGACGACTACGACAGCGACTTCTCGTTCGACGCCACGCCGCTGCCGGCGATGAAGGCCGAGGATCGCGACGACTGCGTGATCTACCTCGGCACCTTCTCCAAGAGCCTGGCCGCCGGGCTGCGCCTGGGCTACCTGATCGCGCCGCGCGTGCTGCATGACGCGGCGGTGGCGATCAAGGGGCTGATGACCAACGGTTCGCCGTGGCTGCTGCAGGCGTCGCTGGCGGCGTTCATCGACAGCGGCGAGTTCGCGCACCACCTGCGGCGCTTGCGCAAGCATTACGCCGCGCGCCGCGACGCGCTGGCGGCTGCGCTGGCGCGGCACTTCGGCGGTGACGCACCGCGCGGCAGCCACGCCGGCATGCACCTGGTGTGGCAGGCTCCTGCCGCGTTGCCTGCTGCGGCGCTGATCGAAGCGCTGGCGCGCGCGGCTGGGGTCGGGGTCTACAGCCTGCGCAGCGGCAATGCGTGGCTGGATGCGGGCTCGCCGGCCGAGCGCTGGGCGCGCTCGCTGCTGTTCGGCTATGCCGCGCTCGACGAGCGCGAGATCGCCACCGCCATCGCCCGGCTGGCCGCGGCGCTGTCGCCGAACCCGCCGCACGGCTGAACAGCCTCAGGGTTTTCCCGTGCAACGCGGCTGTCGGCCGCATGGCCCCATGGCGGTCAGGGCTCATGGCACTTGTTCGCGCTCGGCGCGCGGCCGAGCATGCCGGCGACCGGCTCGCTGCAGGGCCGGCGTGCCCGAGGAGATGCAGATGCGCAGGATCATTGCCCGCGGTTGTCTGTTCATCGTGCTGGCGCTGGCGACGCAGTGGTCGCTGGCACAGATCTGGGACACCGTGCCCGACGAGCAGCTGAAGGCGCTGAACCTGGAGCGCTCGGCCTCGCCCAAGCAGCTCTACGACGCGTTGGTCACGCGCTACAAGGCCAACCTGACCAAGGGCAAGTTCGCCAAGTGGTGGGAGCCGGCGCCGATCGACCAGTACATGGCGCCGACCCTGTTCTACAAGCCGCCGCCCGAGCTGAACATCGACGTCACGCGCGAGCAATGCGTCGCGTGCCACACCACGGTCACGCACGGCTGGGTGCAGTCGTGGCAGCAAAGCGTGCACGCCAACCTCGACGCGCTGCGCAAGCTGCCCGACGGCGCGGTGCGCGCGTACAAGAAGTCGATCTTCGGCGAGGTCGAGCAGGGCCTGCGCGCCCAGGGCCTGCTGGCCGCGGGCGCGCCGCTGAAGGAGGTGGGCTGCATCGACTGCCACATGGGGGTGGGCAAGGCCGGTGGCAACCACCTGCGCGACCTGCACCTGCCCAACCGCGCCGATTGCGGCACCTGCCACATCAAGCAGTTCGCCGAGGCCGAGTCCGAGCGCGACACCCAGACCTGGCCGCAAAAGCAGTGGGCGCAGGGGCATCCGTCGCATGCGGTGGACTACACCGCCAACGTCGAGACCGCGACCTGGGCCGCGCTGCAGCAGCGCGAGGTGGCGGCCGGCTGCACGATGTGCCACTACAACCAGACCAAGTGCGATGGCTGCCACACGCGGCACGAGTTCTCCACGGTCGAGGCGCGCAAGCCCGAGGCCTGTTCGACCTGCCACAACGGCGTCGACCACAACGAGTACGAGCAGTTCATGCTGTCCAAGCACGGCACGCGCTACCAGGCGCACGGCTCGACGTGGGACTGGAACGCCCGTCTGGCCGACGCCTACACCAAGGGCAAGCAGACCGCGCCGACTTGCCAGACCTGCCACATGGAGTTTCGTGGCCAGTACACGCACAACGTGACGCGCAAGGTGCGCTGGGGCTTCCTGCCGTTCACCAGCATCGTCGACAACCTCGACCACCCGTGGTTCAAGGACCGCAAGGACGCCTGGGTGCAGGGCTGCTCGCAGTGCCACAGCCCGCGCTTCGCGACCACCTACCTGGACATGTCCGACTCGGGCATCAAGGAGGGCGTCAAGCTGGTCGAGAGCTCGCGCAAGGTGGTGCAAAAGCTCTACGACGACAAGCTGCTGGTCGGGCAGAAGACCAACCGGCCCGCGCTGCCGGAGCCCGAGAAGGACGAGCCCGGCGCGTTCAACTCGCTGTTCTTCAGCAACCGCAACAACCCGACGCTGGTGGACCGCACCTTCGCCGAGATGTGGGAGCAGCACATCGCGCGCTACATGAAGGGCCTGCAGCACGTCAACCCGGGCGGCTGGACTTACTCGCACGGCTGGTCGGACCTGATCAAGGACCAGACCCTCATCAACGAGGCCGACACCACGCTGCGCGAGAAGGCGGCGCTGGAGCAGCGCTTGCGCAAGCTCGAGGGCACGCCCGAGCGCCGCAGCTCGTGGAGCGGCGGCGGCTCGCAGCAGGCGGGTCTCGGTCTGAGCGTGGTCGAAGAGCAGCCGCTGCTGGCGTCGGGCGCGCTGGCGCTGCTGGGTATCGGCTTCGTGATCGGCGGGCTGCGCAGCGGGCGGCGGCGCGCAGCCGACGACGGCGGTGATGGCTGACGCGGCGCAGGCGGGCATGCGCCTGCCGCTGCGCCCGGGCGCGCTGCGTTTGCTGTCGTGGGCGCTGGGCGCGCTGTTGCTGGCCGCCGCGGCGGCGCTGGCCTGGCGCACGCTGGCCGCGCCGGCGCCCTACCGCTACGAGCTGCAGGCCACGCCGGTGGGCGCAGCCGATGGCATCCAGACGGTGCGCGTGCTCGACGGCGACGGTGCGCTGCTGGCCGAGGCCGAGGTGGCGCGCGACGCGCACGGCCCGCTGCTGCTGCAATGGCACGCCCGCGTCGACGACCCGCTGCTGTACCTGAACGTGCCCGGTGCCGAGACCCAGGCGCTGGCCCAGGTGCTGGCGCGCCATCGCCAGCCGGGCATGGCCGTGCTGGCGTGGTGGGACACCTCGCGCCAGTTGCGCCACTGGGGCGCAGGCGAGATGCGCTTCGACCAGCACCTTGCGCGGCCGCTGTTCGTGCCGCAACGCTGGCATGGCCAACAACGGCAGGTGCTGCGCGCCGAGCGCGACTTCTGGGGCACGGCCGACGCAGCACAGCTGGAGGCCTTCGACACCTTCGCGCGCGCGCTGGTGGCCACCGAGGAGGAGGGTGTCAAGCTGCTGCGCGCGCTGGCGCCGGCCGGTGCGATCGTCGTGCTGCACCTGCGCGACCTGGTGCTGCTGGGCGAGCTGTTCCCGCAACAGCTCGGCGTGTCGTTCCAGGACTTCGCCGATACGGGCGACGTGCACCGCTCGGTGCGCGGCGTGCAGGGCTGGCTGCGCGAGGGCACGCAGCAGGCCTACAGCGTGATGAAGCTGCCCGACAACCGGGTGCGCGCGATCGCGCTGAACGACGAAGCGAGCGCTGCGACGCTGGCCGCGCGCCTGCTGCCGCTGATCGGCAACCGGCAGGATGACGTGGCCGGGCTGACTATGGTGTACCGCGCCGGCGGCTACGCGGTGTTCGAGCTGGCGGCGGCCGCGCCGCAATGACGCCGGTGGCGCGGCGCAGCGCGGCGGCAGCGTCGTGAGTACAGCGCCGGCGCTGCACCTGCGCGCGTACCGGGCCGTGGCCTAGGCGCCGCGCGTCGCGCCGCGCTCGGCGAAGCCTTGCGGCCGGCCGCTGCCGCGCACCTGTAGCCGCCCATCGGCATCGACCAGATAGGCGCGCACCGCTGGATAGGCCTCGAGCAGCGCAGCCGCGCGGCTTGGCGCGAGCACGGCCAGCGTGGTCGACAACCCGTCGGCCAGCGTGGCGCGCGGCGCCGCGGCCGACACCGACAGGTAGTGGTTGGCGCTGCGCCCGGTGTGCGGATCGAACAGATGGTGGATGCGCGGGTCGGGGCCGAGCGGCGTACCGGCGCCGGCCGAGGTGGCCAGCGCCGGCAGCGCGCCAGCGCTGTCGCCCAGCGGCAGCTCGAACAGCGTGCGCTGGCCGTCGCGCGGGTCAGCGATGGCCGCTTGCCACATCCCCCCGGTGGGCCGCTGGCCGCGCACGCGCACTTCGCCCAGGTCGACCAGCACGTCGTCGAAGCCGGCGGCGCGCAGCAATTCGGTCACGCGGTCGGTGACGTAGCCTTGCGCGATGCCGTTGAGCGTGACCGCCATGCCGGGGCGGCGCAGGCGAATCCGGCCGGCGTCGACTTCGAGCTGCCGGTAGCCGACGCGGCGCAGCGCGCGCGCGATCTCGTGCGGCGCCGGCCCGGCCGCTCGCGCACCGGGCGCGGCG
>CALBTN010000199.1 GCA_937967345.1 uncultured Rubrivivax sp.
TCATCGCCGACGCGCCGGGCCACGAGCAGTACACGCGCAACATGGTCACCGCCGCCGCCGGCAGCGACGCCGCGATCGTGCTGGTGGACACCACCAAGATCGACTGGCGCGCCCGGCCGGTCGCGCTGCTGCCGCAAACACGCCGCCACGCACTGCTGGCGCACCTGCTGCGCGTGCCCAGCATCGTGTTCGCGGTGAACAAGATCGACGCGCTGGCCGACCCGCAAAGCGCCTTCGAAGCCGTGCGCGACGCATTGCAAGAGTTCGCTTTCGACGCCGGCATCGAGGTCGCCGCGATCGTGCCGCTGTCGGCGCTGCGCGGCGACAACGTCACGCTGCCGCTGGACGCGCCGTGGTACCGCGGCGAGTCGCTGCTGCAGCTGCTGCATCGCCTGCCGGCCACGCAAGAGCGGCGCGAAGGCGCGCTGCTGCTGCCGGTGCAGTACGTGGCGCGCGAAGCCGGCACGCAGCCCGAAGGCACCGGCCACCAGCCGCGCACGCTGTGGGGCCGCATCGCCCAGGGCCGCGTGCGCATCGGCGATGCCATCCAGCTGTTTCCCAGCGGCGAGCGCGCCACCGTGACCGCGCTGCGCCGCGCCGGCCAGGCGGTGGCGCAGGCCGAAGCCGGGCAGTCGGCCGGGTTGATCCTCGATCGCCAGCTCGACGTCTCGCGCGGCGACTGGATCGGCGCGCCCGACGCGCTGCTGCCGGTGCAGCGTTTCGGTGCCACGATGGCCTGGCTGGACACCGAGCCGGCGCAAGTCGGACGCAAGCTGATGGTGCGCCACGGCAACCGCTGGGTGCGCGCGCGCATTGCCGCCATCGGCCACCGCGTCGACATCGGCACGCTGCAACAAGCACCGGCGCAGCAGCTGGCGGTCAACGACATCGGGCACGGGGTGGTCGAGCTCGGCGAGCCGCTGCCGCTGCAACCCTATGCCGACAACCGCGTGGGCGGTGCGCTGATCGTCGTCGACCCGTCGAGCAACCGCACCAGCGGCGCGCTGCTGGTCAACCTGGTGCGCTGATGGGCAAGGTCATCTTCATCGGCGCCGGGCCCGGCGCGGCCGACCTGATCACGCTGCGCGGCGCGCGGTTGCTGGGCCAGGCCGAGGTGGTGCTGTTCGACGCCCTCACCGACCCGGCGCTGCGCGACCTGGCGCCGCGCGCCCGATGGATCGACGTCGGCAAACGCGGCTTCGCCCACGCCACGCGCCAGACCCAGATCGACGCGATGCTGGTGCGCCTGGCCCAGCAGCACGCTTGCGTGGTGCGCCTGAAAGGCGGCGACCCGAGCCTGTTCGGCCGCCTCGAAGAAGAACTCGACGCGCTGGCCGCGCACGGCATCGCCTGCGAAGTGGTGCCCGGCGTCACCGCCGCGCTGGCCGCCGCGGCCGACGCGCAGCGGCCGCTGACGCGCCGCGGCCGCGGCCGCGGCGTGGCCTTCAGCACCGCGATGACGCAGCACGGCGAGCTTCGCGGCGCACGCAGCGCCGACAGCGAGGTCTTCTACATGGCCGGCCGCCAGCTGGCGGCCTTGTCGCGCCGGCTGCTCGCCGCGGGTTGGCCGGCCGACACGCCGGCGTGCGTGGTCTCGCGCGCCGGCTGCGCCGACGCGCTGGTCAGCTCGCATCGGCTGGACGCACTGAATCAAGCCGCGATGCTGCACGCCGGCCGTCCCACCGTGGTCACCGTGGGTGTGGCCGCCACCGCGGTGGGCCTGGCAGGCAAGACCTTGCCGCAGGTCATCGCCGCGCCGGCGGCGGCATCGGCGACGTCCTAAAATCGGGCTCTTGCCGGCCGCCTCGGCCGAGGCTTCGGACACTGCGGCAGCGCGCCGATGGCCGGATCCGACGGCACGCGCTGGCCGCGCCCCATGCACCACTACCGTTACCTCCCATGACCCACGTCGTTCTCGACTCCTGCATCCGCTGCAAGTACACCGACTGCGTTGACGTGTGCCCGGTCGACTGCTT
Source organism: uncultured Rubrivivax sp. (assembly GCA_937967345.1). Lineage (GTDB taxonomy): Bacteria > Pseudomonadota > Gammaproteobacteria > Burkholderiales > Burkholderiaceae_C > Rubrivivax. The sequence goes on from CALBTN010000199.1 coordinate 1,977, forward strand.
CCGCGAAGGGCCGAACATGCTGACCATCGACCCTGACGAGTGCATCGACTGCGCGGTGTGCATCCCCGAATGTCCGGTCAACGCCATCGTGCCCGAGGAAGACGTGCCGAACGACCAGATGCACTACATCAAGCTCAATGCCGAGCTGGCGCGCGTGTGGCCGAGCATCACCAAGCGCAAGGCCGCCCTGCCCGACGCCGACGAATGGGCCGACAAGACGAACAAGCTGTCCGAACTGATCCGTTGAAACCACGACCATGGAACCGATGCTGAACCCCGAAATCGCCGACACCGCCCGCAGCCACGATGGGCCGATCGAAACCGACGCGGTCATCGTCGGCGCCGGCCCGGTGGGGCTGTTCCAGGTGTTCGAGCTCGGGCTGCTGGAGATCAAGGCGCACATCATCGATTCGCTGCCCTACCCCGGCGGCCAGTGCATCGAGCTCTACCCCGACAAGCCGATCTACGATATCCCGGCGGTGCCGGTGTGCACCGGC
>CALBTN010000200.1 GCA_937967345.1 uncultured Rubrivivax sp.
GCCAGATCGAGGCCAAGGCGATCCGCAAGCTCAAGCACCCGAGCCGCTCGGACAAACTGCGCACGTATCTGGACAACCTGTAAGGTTGGCCAGGTACGTGGCTCGCGCAAGCGGGCTGCCGCGCAGCGGCGACGCAGTTTGCGCCGAAGGCACAAGCTCAGGACGTACTTGGACAATCTCTGATTGGCCAAGTACGTCGTCGCCGCAGGCGACCGCGGCTGCGCAGCGGACGCGACTGAGCTTGCGGCGAACTCACAAGCGGCGGCACAGAGCATGCTCCACCCGGCCTCCAAGAGCGCCGCAACGCACGCCGCAACGCACGCCGCAGCGTAAGCAAACCGCCGCCGCCCGGGCGCTACACTGACCGGCGCATGACGCAGATCTCCGACCGCAGCATCCTGTTCGCCGACTTGCGCGGCAGCACCGGCTTGTTCGAGTCGCTCGGCAACGCCGAGGCCACCTCGGTGGTCACCCAGTGCGTGGCGGCCCTGGTGCCGCCGGTCGAGCGCCACGGCGGCCATGTCGTCAAGACGCTCGGCGACGGCCTGATGGCGGTGTTCGTCAACCCCGCCCAGGCCCTGCAGGCCGCGCAGCAGATGCACGAGGCGCTGGCGGTGATCGTCGCGCGCGGCAGCCAGCGCGGTGCCTCGGCCGGCCTGCGCGGGCTGCGCCTGCAGATCGCGGTATCGCGCGGCGAGGTCGTCGAGATGGCCGGCGACTGCTTCGGCGACGCCGTCAACGTCGCGGCACGGCTGCTCGACCATGCCGGCGACAACGAAACCGTGATCACCGCCGCGGTGCTGAACGGCCTGCCGCGCAACCTGAAGCCGCTGTTTCGCAGCCTGGACCAACTGGTGCTGCGCGGCCGCGTCGAGCCGGTTGCGGTGTTCGTCCACGGCGGGCGGCGCAGCAACAGCGACAGCGCGGCCACGCAGTTCGGCGACGTCGCGCCCGCGGTCGAGCCCGACGCGATCCGGCTCGACTGGTTGGCGCACCAGCAGCTGTTTGCCAGCCGCCAGATGCCGGTGGTGCTGGGGCGCAGCCCGCAAGCACACTACTGCGTCGACGACTCGCGCGTGTCGCGCTCGCACGCCCGGCTCGACTGGCACGGCGGCAGTTTCCAGCTCAGCGACCTCAGCTACAACGGCACCTACGTGCGCTTCGGCGATGGCGAGATCGTCAGCCTGCGCCGCGGCAGTTGCTTGCTGCACGGCAGCGGCGCGATCGGCCTGGGCGGCTCACCGGCCGACCCGACCTCGGCCTGCGTGCGCTTCGAGGTCTTGCGCTTCGGCGACACCCAGGCGCCGCGGCTGCGCTGATCCGCTGCCCCGATGTGCCCGCGCCACCTCGACGGCCGCGCCGCCGCGCCGCTGCCCTTCAACCACGCCGGCGCCGGCCGCCGCGCGGGTTGAGCCCAGCCGATGCGCATGCGCGGCGATCCCGCCTACCGCCACGGCACGGCGCCGCGCGTGGGCGTGCTGCTGGTCAATCTTGGCACGCCGGATGCGCCCACACCGGCGGCGCTGCGCCGCTACCTGGCCGAGTTCCTCGGCGACCCGCGGGTGGTCGAGATCGCGCGGCCGCTGTGGTGGCTGCTGCTGCACGGCGTGATCCTGCGCGTGCGCCCTGCCCGCTCGGCGCGCAAGTACGCCGCGATCTGGGGTGCCGAAGGCTCGCCGCTGGCACGGTGGACCGAGCGCCAGGCCAAGCTGCTGCAGGGCTATCTGGGCCAGGCCGGCCACGCGGTGCTGGTGCGCCATGCCATGCGCTACGGCCGGCCGCGCATTGCCGACGAACTCGACGCGCTGCGCGCGCAGGGTGCCACGCGGATCCTGGTGCTGCCGCTGTATCCGCAGTACGCGGCCTCGACCAGCGCCAGCGTGTTCGACGCCGTGGCGGCCTGGGGCCGCACCGCACGCTGGCTGCCCGAACTGCGCTTCGTGCAGCAGTTTCACGACGATGCCGGCTACATCGCGGCGCTGGCCGCGCAGGTGCGCGCGCACTGGGCACGCGAAGGCCGCGGCCGCATGCTGGTGATGAGTTTCCACGGCGTGCCCGAGCGCACGCTGCACCTGGGCGACCCCTACCACTGCCACTGCCAGCACACGGCATGGCGGCTGGCCCAGACGCTGGGGCTGCAAGCCCACGAAGTGCGCGTCACCTTCCAAAGCCGCTTTGGCAAGGCCCGCTGGCTGCAGCCCTACACCGAGGCGACGCTGCGCCAACTGGCGCGCGAGGGTTTCGAGCGTGTCGACATCGTGTGCCCCGGCTTCGTCGCCGACTGCCTCGAGACGCTGGAAGAAGTCGATCAGGAGGTGCGCGCGGCGTTCGTCGCCGCCGGCGGCAAGACGCTGCACTACATCGGCTGCCTGAACGACCGCCACGACTGGATCGCGGCGCTGCGCGATCTGGCGCTGCGCCACCTGCAGGGTTGGGATACGAGCCCGCCCGAAGCCGAGCGGCTGCAGCCGCAGCGCGAACGCGCCCTGCGCCAGGGC
>CALBTN010000201.1 GCA_937967345.1 uncultured Rubrivivax sp.
GATGTGCTCGTCGTGCTCGGGCACCTTGTCTTCTTGGTCGCCGTGGCCAGCCTGCTGCTGGGTGTGCTGACGATGCGCCACGAGTTGCCGGTCTACCCGATGTTGATGGCCGGCGCGGCGTGCTACGCCGTCGGCCTGGGCGCGTTGGCGCTGGGCCCAGCAGTGGGGAAATCATGACCTTGCAGCGCCCTGGACGGGGCGATCGATCGCCGCAGCGGGCCGCGGCTGAAGCTGTGCGAACCGTGTCGTGCCCGGCTCGTGCCCGGTTTTTGCCCGGTTTTTGCCCGGTGCCACCCAATGATTGCCGAACGAACCATGAGCCACCTGACCGCGAATCCAAATCGAGCCCGTCGCGCGGCAGCCCCGTGCTCGCCTGGCGCGCGCCGCCGCGCTTCACACTGCAGCGCCCAGATGCGGTGCGCCGCTGAATCGGCGGCGGCATGAGCGATATCGCCATCACCTCCACCGTGCTGGGCGTGGCCGTCGCGCTGTTCGTCTGGGGCCGCCTCCCGGTGGCCATCGTCGCGCTCGGCGTCGCGCTGTCGCTGTACTACACCGGCGTGCTCGACGCGCACGCCGCGTTTGCCGGGCTGGGCGACCCGGTGGTGCTGTTCATCGCGTCGTTGTTCGTGGTCAGTGCGGCGCTGGAGCAAGCAGGCGTTACCACCTGGGCCGGGCAGCTGCTGACCCGTCAGGCCGGGGCGAGCCACATGCGGCTGCTCGTGCTGGTGATGCTGATGTGCGTGCTGTTCACCGCGGTGATGAGCTTCATCGGCGCGGTTGCCGCGCTGCTGCCGGTGGCGGTGGCGGCGGCGATGCGCCTGGGCATGCCGGTGTCGCGGGTCGCGATGCCGCTGGCGTTCTCGGCCAGCGCCGGCGGCCTGCTGACGCTGGCCGGCTCGCCGGTCAACGTGATCGTGTCGAACGCGGCGCAAGAGGCCGGGCTCGGCAGCTTCGGCTTCCTCGAGTTCGGCTTGGCCGGCGTGCCGCTCGTGCTTGGCACCGGCGCCATCATCGTGCTGCTTGGGCGCCACCTGCTGCCGCAGCGCGCCAGCGAGAACCTGCCCGCCGATTTCAGCCGGCATGCGCGCACGCTGGTCGAGCAGTACCAGATCGCCGACGGCTTGCACCAGTTGCGCGTGCGCGCCAGCTCGACTTACGTCGGCGCGCCGCGCTCGGCGGTCGTGCTCGATGGCTGCCCGGACCTGAGCCTGGTGTCGATCCAGCCTGCCGATCGGCGCGGTGCCGCGGGGCGATCGACAATCGCCGAGGGTGACATGCTGCTGGTGCGCGGCCCGGCCGAGTCCGCGGGGCGTCTTGCCGACGAGATGCACCTGGCGTTCCATGCCCAGGCCGACAGCCAAGCCGACGGCCGGGCCGACGATTTGGCGGCGGCGCTGTTCAGCCGCGACTCGGGGTTGGCCGAGGTGATCATCCCGCCGCGCTCCGATCTGATCGGCCAGCCGATCTTCCGTGGCATGACCACCCGCGACGGCGACCTGATGGTGCTGGCCGTGCAGCGCGGCGGCGAAGTCCTGGGCGCGCAGAAGATCGCGCTGGCTGCCGGGGACCATTTGCTGCTGCAAGGCACCTGGGAAGGCATCGACCGCAAGCTGGCCGATGCCGGCGTGCTGTTCATCGATTCACCTGAACTGGTGCGCCGTCAGGCGGTGGCCTTGGGTGCGGGGGCGAAGCGCTCGATGGCGGTGCTGGCCTTGCTGGTTGTGTTGCTCGCGCTGGGCGTCGTGCCGCCGATGGTCGCCGGCATCACCTGTGCCGGTGCGATGGTGCTGCTGGGCGTGATCAGCATCGCGCAGGCCTACAAGGGCATCGACTGGAGCACGCTGATCCTGCTGGGCGGGATGATCCCGTTGTCCACCGCGATGACCCGTTCGGGTGCGGCCGACCTGATCGCCGACCAGCTGCTCGCCCTCGTCGGCGAGGCCGGCCCGCGTGCGCTGCTGGCGGGGGTGTTCTTGCTGACGCTGGTGCTGGGCCAGCTCATCAGCAACACCGCCACCTCGCTGATCATCGCGCCGATCGCGGTGGCGGCGTCGCTGGAGTACGGCATCTCGGCGCGGCCGGTGCTGATGACCATCGCCGTGGCCGCGGCGGCTTCGTTCTTCACGCCGGTGGCCACGCCGCCGAACGCGATGGTCATGGGGCCCGGCGGCTATCGCTTCGGCGACTACTGGAAGCTCGGGCTACCGTGCGCGCTGTGGTTCTTCGTCGTGGCGGTGGTCATCGTGCCGCTGATCTGGCGCTTCTGAGCCGGCCGCCGGCAACGCGACTGCGGCAGGCCGGCTTCGGCCGGCCTGCCGCAACGGTCCACGATCAGTCGAAGCTGAACGACTTGGCCTCGTAGCCCTTGGCGACGAGCGCCTCGCACAGCGCTTCGACCACCTCCGGGCCGCGCGTCTCGACGATCACGTCGATCTCGATCTCGCGCACGTCGGCCAGGTTGAAGGTGCGCCGCTGGTGGATGTCGAGGATGTTGGCGTTTTGCGCCACCGCGATGGCCGCCAGGTCGGCGATGCTCGACGGCCGGTCGGGCATGGTCACGATCAGCTTGGCAAGGCGGCCTTCCTTGGCCAGGCCGCGTTGGAGCACCTTGGCCAGGAAGGTGGTATCGATGTTGCCGCCGGTGAGCACGACGCCGACCTTCTTGCCGGCGATCTTCTTGACCTTGCCGTTCAGGATCGCCGCTACCCCGGCTGCACCCGAGCCCTCGGTCACCGTCTTCTCGGATTCGATCAGCGTCAGGATCGCCTGGGCGATCTCGTCTTCGTTGACGGTGACGATCTCGTCGACGTGCTCTTGAATGATCGGGAAGGTGTGGCTCCCGGGCGTGGCCACCGCGATGCCGTCGGCGATGGTGCTGCCCTTGACGGTGACGATCTTGCCGGCCTTGACGCTGGCCTTCATGCTGGCGATCGCTTCGGACTGCACGCCGACGACGCGCGCCTTCGGGTTCAGCGTCTTCACCGCCAGCGACAGCCCGGCAATGATGCCGCCGCCGCCGATCGGCACCACGTACACGTCCAGCCCCGGTGCCTGCTCGAGCATCTCCAGGCCCACGGTGCCGGCGCCGGCGATGACCTTCGGATCGTCGAAAGCGTGCACGAAGGTGTAGCCCTTTTCCTTTTGCAGCTCGGTGGCGCGGGCGAACGCGTCGTCGTAGCCGGAGCCGTGCAGCACGATCTCGGCGCCGTAGCGCGCGGTGCCCTTGATCTTGGCCAGCGGCGCGGTCTCGGGCATGACGATCGTGGCGTGGATGCCGTTCTTCTGCGCCGCAAGCGCCAGGCCCTGGGCGTGGTTGCCGGCGG
>CALBTN010000202.1 GCA_937967345.1 uncultured Rubrivivax sp.
GCTTCGTCTCGGGCGCCATGTTCCTGTGCATCGGCGTGCTCTACGACCGCGTGCATTCGCGCGAGATCGCGGCCTATGGCGGCGTCGTCCACCGCATGCCGAAGTTCACCGTGTTCGCGGTGCTGTTCGCGATGGCCAATTGCGGCTTGCCGGGCACCGCCGGTTTCGTCGGCGAGTGGATGGTGATCCTCGGTGCGGTCAAGGCCAACTTCTGGATCGGCCTGCTGCTGGCCACCGCGTTGATCTCGGGTGCCGCCTACTCGCTGTGGCTGGTCAAACGCGTGTACTTCGGCGCCGTGGCCAACGACCACGTGAAGGCGATGACCGACATCAACAGCCGCGAGTTCCTGATGCTCGCGATCCTGGCCGTGGCGGTGCTGTGGATGGGCGTGTATCCCAAGCCCTTCACCGACGTGATGCAGACGTCGGTGACCGAGTTGCTGCGGCACGTCGCCCTGTCGAAGATCAACTAGATGAGCAGCCCGATGGACGCGATGAACTGGCCGGTGGTCTATCCGGAGATCCTGCTGCTGGTGATGGCCTGCCTGATCACGCTGGTCGATCTGTGGGTGAGCGATCCGCAGCGCCGCGTCACGCTGTGGCTGACGCAGGCCACGCTGGCGGCGGTCGGCCTGATGCACCTGCAGGCCTTCGACGGCGGCCTGACCCGCTACGGCATGCAGGGCATGATGGTCACCGACCCGCTGAGCCACCTGCTGGCCTTTTTCAGCGCGATCGCGATGATGGTATGCATTGCCTACGTGCAGGCCTACCTGGCGGCGCGCGACATGCTCAAGGGCGAGTTCTTCACGCTGTCGCTGCTGTCGTTCCTCGGCATCTCGGTGATGGTGGCGGCGAACAACTTCCTGGTCGTCTTTCTCGGCCTGGAACTGATGACGCTGTCGCTGTACGCGCTGACGGCGATGCGGCGCGACGACCGCGAGGCGACTGAAGCCGCGATGAAATACTTCGTGCTCGGCGCGCTGGCCAGCGGCTTCTTGCTGTACGGCTTGTCGATGATGTACGGCGCCACCGGATCGTTGGATCATGGCGAGGTGTTCAAGGCCATCGCCAGCGGACGCATCAACAAGGGCGTGCTCAGTTTCGGCATCGTCTTCATCGTCGCCGGGCTGGCGTTCAAGCTCGGCGCGGTGCCGTTCCACATGTGGCTGCCTGACGTCTACCATGGCTCGCCGACCGCGGTGACGCTGCTGATCGCGGCCGCGCCGAAGCTGGCGGCATTCGCCATCGTGATACGGCTGCTGGTCGAGGCCATGATCGGCTTGGCGGTCGACTGGCAGCAGATGTTGATCGTGATGGCCGTGGCATCGCTGCTGGTGGGCAACCTGGTGGCCATCGTGCAGCGCAACCTCAAGCGCATGCTGGCCTACTCGACGATCTCGCAGATCGGCTGGGTGCTGCTGGGCCTGAGCGTCGGCGTGGTCAACGGCAGCACCCTGTCGGCCGGCAATGCCTACAGCTCGGCGCTGTTCTATCTGGTCAGCTACGTGCTCACCACGCTGGGCACCTTCGGGCTGATTGCCTACCTGTCGTCGCAGGGCTTCGAGAGCGAGCAGATTGCCGACTTCGCCGGTCTGTCGCAGCGCAGCCCGTGGGCTGCCGGCGTGATGGCGATCTTCATGTTCTCGCTGGCCGGCTTGCCGCCGCTGGTGGGGTTCTATGCCAAGGTGTCGGTGCTGCAGGCGCTGGTGTCCACCGGCATGGTGCTGCACCTGTGGCTGGCCGTGTTCGCGGTGCTGACCTCGCTGATCGGCGCGTATTACTACATCCACGTCGTCAAGGTCATGTACTTCGACGTGCCGTCGCGGCGCGACAGCATCGTGCGCAGCAAGGGCGCGGGCGCGTTGCTCGCGCTCAATGGCGCCGCGGTGCTGTATTTCGGCCTGCTGCCGGGCGGGCTGATGAACATGTGTCGCGATGCCATCGTCAAGGCACTTGCCGGCTGACGATCGCCCAACCGAGGCCGACCCGCACCTGCACGAGCAGGCGCTGAGCGGGCGGGTGTTGCACCAGGGCGGCTTCCTCGAGGTCCGCGAAGACCAGGTACGGCTGCCCGATGGCGCAAGCGCGTCGCGCGAATACGTCGTGCATCCGGGGGCGGTGGCGATCGTGCCGCTGCTCGACGATGGCCGGCTGGTGCTCGAGCGCCAGTTCCGCTACCCGATCGGCCGCGTGCTGCTCGAGTTTCCGGCGGGCAAGATCGACCCCGGCGAGTCCACGCTGGCGTGTGCGCAGCGCGAGTTGCTCGAGGAAACCGGCTACCACGGCGGCGAATGGGCGCGAGGCGGGCTGATCCATGTGGCGCCGGCCTATTCCACCGAGATCATCGAGATCTGGTTCGCGCGCGGCCTGCAACCCGGCGCGCAACGGCTGGACAGCGGCGAGTTCATCGAGGTGTGCCTGCTCACTGAGGCCGAACTGGAGCAGCACGCGGCACGTGGCGAGCTTACCGACGTGAAGACGCTGATCGGCCTGTCGTGGCTTCAGAAATGGCGGGCAGGGCGGTGGCCATTGACCTGGCAGCGATAATGGCGCGATGAAGGTGCTGAACCTGCGTTGCGCGAACGGTCACGGTTTTGAAGGCTGGTTCGCGTCGGACGACGAATTCATGGCCCAGAACGGCGGCGGCCTGATCGAGTGCCCGCTGTGCGCCGATCGCATCATCGGGCGCATGCCCACCGCGCCGCGGCTGAACCTGTCCGGTCAGCGAGTGGCACCGCATGAGGCGGCAACGGCACCCGCTTCGGAAGCCGCGCCGCCGCTGCAGGCGCAGTGGATGGATGCAGTGCGACAACTGCTCGATCAGACCGACGATGTCGGCGAGCGCTTCCCCGAAGAGGCGCGCCGCATCCACTATGGCGAGATCGAATCTCGCGGCATTCGCGGCCAGGCCACGCCCGACGAGCGCCGCGCGCTGCGCGACGAAGGCATCGAGATCATGGCGTTGCCCGTTCCGGCCGCGTTGAAAGGCCCGCTGCAGTAGCTCGCCTGACTTTGTGCCGGCTGGCCCTGATCGATCGCCAGAAGCGGTGCCGGCGGCGGGCCCGACACATCGAGCCGACGCCGCCGACTAGCACAGCCCGCGGCAAGGCCGCTGGCAATAGTTCACGCCGGCTCCGCCGCGTTGTGCGCGCAACCTTGTCCAGGATCAAGAGCACGCCAGGTTGACGTCTTCGGGTTGAACCAACCACGGCGCAGCGGGTCAAGATAGAGCCTGATGGCCCGTCTCTTGGAGGGTTCTGTCATGCTGTCGAACGACCGCTTTTCCGATTGCGCACCGGCTCGTGTGGTCGCGATGCTGGTGGCCGCCGATGGCCGCATCACGGCCAACGAGCTCAGCACCTTGGACCGCCTGGATGCGTTCCGCCGTCTTGACGTCACCCGCGACGATTTCATCGATCTGGCACAGAAGTGCATCGACGAAGTCGGCCATGGGTTGCACGAGCAGTCCTGGCTGCGCACGTCGGACCTGATCTACGTGAACGATTTGTTCGATGCGGTGGATTGCGAGATCTCGCGCCTGCTGGTGTGCCGGTTTGGTGCCGCCGCACTGACAGCCGACGGAATCGTGGGCCGCGACGAGCGAATGGTGTACGACCACCTGCTCGCGCGCTGGCGAATCCGCTCCGAGCAGGTGGCCGCGGCCATCCGCCACGACAGCTTCCACTGAGCAGCGCGCCCCTTTGCGGCCAGTCGCGCCCGCGCGGCGCGGCGGGCGGGCGCGCGGCGCAACGGTAACGCCGGGTCGGCAGCCGCACGCTGCAGGGCCGGTTCTATCCTGATGGCGCGCCACGGCGGATACCTGCAGCGCCACGGCGCTTTGCGGTGGTGACTCGTCAGCGGCGCAAACGCACGCACGATGGCCTCTTCACCGGCGATGCGCGGCTTGGCGGTAATGTCGGCGAGGCGACTTGGGGTCCAGCCACATATGCTCCGCGTTGTTGTTCGGCAGCGTCGGCGGCCATGCCTTGTACGACAAGGGCTCGGTGGCCGCCGGGTGCGCCAGACGCTGCCTGCAGTAGCGTGCGCGGCCGATGCCGCGAACTGCGGCCCGGTGGCCAGGCTCGTCGGCTGACGCCGCACCCAAGGCGGCGGCTAAGCTCGCGCCTTCCGCAGCGCGCTGCCACGATGTGGCACGCTGCTGCCCACACTGGAGACGCGCACGATGGCCAAGATCCGCGGCGGCGAGTGGCTCGCCCGCCTGCTGCACGCCGAAGGCGTGGAGAAGGTGTTCGGCATCATCGACGGCACCTACTTCGGCTTCTACGAGGCGCTGCACCGGTTGGGCATCGACATCGTCACACCGCGCCACGAGACCTGCGCCGCGCACATGGCCGGCGCCTACGCGCGGCTCACCGGGCGGCTGGGCGTGTGCATGGCCAGCAACGGCCCCGGCGTGGCGAATCTGTTGCCCGGGCTGGTGGTCGAGCAGGCCGAGGGCAACCGCGTGCTGGCCATCACCAGCGCGCGCCGGCCGCAGATCATGTACCCCGACCGCGGCGGCGCGTACCAGTGCTTCGACCAGTCGGGCGTGATCGGCCGCATCGCCAAGTGGAGCGCGGCGGTGTCGTCCTACGAGCGCCTGCCCGAACTCGCGCGCAAGGCGCTGCGCGAATGCTTCGACGGCCGCCCGGGCGTGGTGCACCTCGACGTGCCGGAGACGGTGATGAACGGCAGCTTCGATCCGCTGCCGCACTGGGCGCCGCAGCAGTACCGCCGCCGCGAGCCGCTGACACCCAGGCCCGAGCAGGTGGAGCAGGCGGCCGAGCGGCTGCTGGCGGCGCAGGCACCCATGATCCACGTCGGCAGCGGTGTGGTGCACGCGCTGGCCTTCGACGCGCTGGCGGCGGTGGCCGAGGCCCTGCAGGCGCCGGTGACGACCAGCTGGGCCGCCCGCGGCGCGCTCACTGAGACTTCGGCGCTGGCGATCCCGATGCCGCATGTCACGCTCAATCACCGCGTGCGCAACGACGCCGACACCGTGCTCATCGTCGGCTCGCGTCTCGGCGAGACCGACTGGTGGGGCAAGCCGCCGTACTGGCGCCGCGCCGACGAGCAGTTCACGGTGCAGGTCGACGCCGACGCCACCATGCTGGGGCTGAACAAGCCGGCCGATCTGGCGATCCAGGCCGACGCGCGGGCCTTCCTCGAGGCGCTGGCGGCGCGGCTCGTGGGGCGCACGCCGGCCAACCTCGAGCAACGCCGGCAGCGCATCGCCACTTACGCCAAGGCGCGCGCCGACGAACGCGCCGGCTGGGACAACGCGCTGAAGGACCTGCGTGCGCCGGTGCATCCGGCGCACATCGGCGCCGCCTGCGACGAGCTGTTCCCGCCCGGCACGGTGCTGGTCGCCGACGGCGGCAACGCCGCGGTGTGGGCCATGTTCCACCACCAGGCCAAGGTGCCGAACCGCGTGCTGTCGACCTTCAAGTTCGGCATGCTCGGCGCCGGCATGGCGCAGGCGATCGGCGCCGCGCATGCGCGCCCCGGCGAGCCGGTGTGCTGCATCATCGGCGATGGCGCCTTCGGCTTCCACCCGCAGGAGGTCGAGACCGCGGTGCGCACCGGCGCGCGCGTGATCTGGATCGTGCTCGCCGACAAGCAATGGGGCATGGTCAAGATGAACCAGCAGTTCATGCTGCGGCCGTTCAAGACCATGCTCTTCAAGAAGCTGGACGACGACGAAACCATCAAGGCCGACCTGCACGAGATCGCCTTCGACAAGCTGGCGCAGGCGATGGGCGCGCACGGCGAACGCGTGTCCGACCCGCAGGCGCTGCGCGCGGCGATCACCCGGGCGCTGGCCAGCGGCGGTGCGGCGGTGATCCACGTCGACGTCGACCCGGTCAAGCACATGTGGGCGCCGGGGCTGATGCACTTCAAGAAGATGCACGAGGAGCCGAAGGGCTGACGCGCTGATGGGCTGACCGCGCTGAAACCCGGCGCCGTGCCGCGACAACGACAACAACCACGAGACCTACACGATGGAAGCGATCGACGCGGTCCGGCTGAACTTCAACCCCGAGTCGCTCTGGGCGCTGAACGCGATCATCGGGCTGGTGATGTTCGGCGTCGCGCTGGAGCTGAAGCCGCGCGACTTCAAGGCGGTGCTGGCCACGCCGTGGCCGATGCTGATCGGGCTGGGCGCGCAGTTCATCGTGCTGCCGGCCGTGACCTGGGTGCTGGTGCAGGTCATCCGCCCGGCGCCGAGCATCGCGCTGGGCATGATCCTGGTCGCCGCCTGCCCGGGCGGCAACGTGTCGAACTTCCTCACCCACTACGCGCGCGGCAACACCGCGCTGTCGGTGTCGATGACCGCCATCTCCACCGCGGTGGCGATCGTCATGACGCCGCTGAACCTGGCGCTGTACGGCGGCCTGTACCCGCCGGCGGCGGCGATCCTGAAGGCGGTGGCGCTCGACCCGCTGGACATGCTGCTCGCGGTGGCGCTGCTGCTGGGGCTGCCGATGATCGCCGGCATGGGGGTCGCCAAGCGCTGGCCGGCGTTCGTCGCGCGGGCGCACAAGCCGGTGAAGGCGGCGTCGCTGGTGATCTTCGGCCTGTTCGTGGTCGGCGCGCTGATCGCCAACTGGCGCTACTTCCTCGACTACGTCGGCGTGGTGGTCTTCGCCGTGTTCCTGCACAACGGCCTGGCGCTGCTCAGCGGATACGTTGCCGCCTTCGCCGCACGGCTGCCCGAGCGCGATCGGCGCGCGGTCTCGATCGAGGTCGGCATCCAGAACTCGGCGCTGGGGCTGATCCTGGTCTTCAACTTCTTCGGCGGCCTGGGCGGCATGGCCATCGTCACCGCCTGGTGGGGCGTGTGGCATCTGATCTCGGGGCTGACGGTCGCCACCTGGTGGTCGCGGCGCGCGCCCGCGCTGGCGCGCGCATGAGGCATGCCGTGCTGATCACCGGCGCCGCCGGTATGCTCGGCCGTGCGCTGGTGCAGGCTCTGGCGGCCTTGGCGGCGCGGCCCGGCGCGATCGAGCGCGTGGTCGCGACCGACGTGCGCGAGGTCGCCGAGGCCGAGCGCCGGCGCGGCATCGTCTACGCGGTCCAAGATGTGCGCACGCCGGGGCTGGAGGCGCTGCTGACCGCGCACCGCATCGACACTGTCGTGCACCTGGCGTCGATCGTCACCCCGGGCCCGCGCGACGACGCGGCCACCGCCTACGCGGTCGACGTCGAAGGCACGCGCCGGGTGCTCGACGCCTGCCTCGCCGCCGGCGTGCAGCGGCTGGTGGTCAGCTCCAGCGGTGCGGCCTACGGCTACCACGCCGACAACCCGGCCTGGCTGAACGAGGACATGCCGCTGCGCGGCAACGACGAGTTCGCCTACGCCCGCCACAAGCGGCTGGTGGAAGAGATGCTCGCGCAGGCGCGGGCCGCGCAGCCGCAGCTCGAACAAGTGGTGTTTCGCATCGGCACCATCCTCGGCGAAGGGCTGCACAACCAGATCACCACGCTGTTCGAGCGCAAGCGGCCGCTGTGCATCCGCGGCAGCGACAGCCCCTTCGTCTTCGTCTGGGACGGCGACGTGGTCGACGCGCTGCAACGTGCGATCGACGGCGGCCCGGCGGGCATCTACAACCTGGCCGGCGACGGCGTGCTGACCCTGCCCGAGATCGCCGCGCGGCTGGGCAAGCGCTGCCGCGTCGTACCGGCCTGGGCCTTGACCGCCGCGCTGGGCGTGGCCAGGCCGCTCGGGCTGACGCGCTACGGGCCCGAGCAGGTCGGCTTCCTGCGCTGGCGCCCGGTGCTGGACAACACGCGGCTGAAGACCGTCTTCGGCTTCGTGCCGCGCCACACCAGCGCGCAGGCCTTCGAGCGCTGGGCGGCGAGCCGATGCGCGTCACGCTGATCACCGGCGCCGCCTCGGGGCTGGGCTGGACGATGGCGCGGCACTGGGCCGCAGCCGGTGACGCCTTGGTGCTGGCCGATATCGACGCGGCGGCGCTCGACGCGCGCGCGCACGAACTGGCCGCCAGCGGCGTCGGCGCCGATCGCATCGCCACCGTGGCCGGCGACCTCACCCAGGCCGAGATCATCGCGCGCGTCGTCGCCACCGCACGCGAGCGCTTCGGCCGGCTCGACCTGCTGGTCAACAACGCCGGCATCACCCACCGCTCGCCGGCGCACCGCACCGACCCGGCGGTGTTTCGCCGCGTGATGGCGGTCGATTGGCAGGCGCCGGTCGAGTTGACGCTGGCCGCGCTGCCGCTGCTGCGCGCTGCGCGCGGCGCGATCGTCACCATCGGCTCGATGGCCGGCTGGATGCCGGTGCCGGGGCGCGCCGGCTACGGCGCAGCCAAGGCGGCGCTGACGCAGTGGTTCGAGGTGCTGCGCCTCGAACTCGAAGCCGACGGCGTGCACCTGCTGATGGTCTACCCGTCGTTCCTGGACACGCCGATCGAGCGCCACGCGCTCGGCGCCGACGGTGCCCCGGCCGCGCACGCGCGTTCCACCGTCGGCCGGGTGCGCAGCGCCGAGGCCACGGTGCTCGCCATCGACCGCGCACTGCAGCGCCGCGCGCGCTGGCTCGCGCCCGATCCGCTGGCGCGCTTCGGCGCGCTGCTGTGGCGCATCGCGCCGGGCTGGTACCTGAAGAGCGTGCGGCGGCGCTTCGGCGGCGAGCTGCGCTGAAAGCCGGGCCAAGGAGCCGCGCACGCTTCGTGCGAGACTTCGCGCTGCGATACCAGAAACGATGTCGCGATCGCGCGCCGGGCCACCGTGAGCCTGGACACGATGACGCCACGCCCCAAGGAGTCCAGGAAAACCACTCATGCCAACAGCCTCGTACGGCCACCATCAAGTTCACTACGAACTGAGCGGGCAGCCCGGCCAGCCGGTCATCACCTTCCTCAACGGCCTGACCCAGAACGCCAACTTGTGGCGCAGCTACGCCGAGCACTTCGTGCCGCGTGGCTGGCGCGTGCTGGCCTACGACATGCTCGGCCAGGGGCGCTCGTCCAAGCCGATCATCGACATCGGGTTGTCCACCCACGCCGAGTTGCTCGACAGCCTGCTGCAGCAGCTGGATATCGACCAGACGCACCTGTGCAGCATCTCGTTCGGCGGCATCGTCGCGCTCGATTTCGCGATCCGCTTCGGACATCGGCTGCACAGCCTGACGGTGATGAGCACCTTCGCCGAGCTGACGCCGCAACTGGAGATGCTGGGTGCGGTGATGCTGCAGGGGCTGGCCGAAGTCGGCCTGCCGTACCTGCAAAGCATGCTCTACCCGATGAACATGAGCTCCGAATGGATTGCCGCCAACCGCGAGCGGATCCCGGCGATGAAGCGTGCCGGCTACATCGGCAACGACAGCTACGCGATGCAGAACCTGATGGAGTCGTTCACCGGGTTCAAGCCGCTGACGCCCGACCTGCACAAGATCGAGGTGCCCACGCTGGTGATGAACGGCGAGTTCGACTTCTTCACGCCGCGCGAATGCCACGAGCTGATCCGCCGCGAGGTCAAGAACTCGCGGCTGCTGATCATGCCGCGCGCCTATCACGCGTTCACGCTGGAGATGCCGCAGCTCACCATGCGCCAGGTCGAGCACTTTCTCGGGCTGGTTCGCGGCAACGCCTGGCAGGGTGACCAAAGCGTGTGGATCGCCGCCGAAGACCCGGCGGCCGAGCCGCCGTGGTTGGGCTGCAGCGGCGACTGGATGCGCGCGGTGCAGCCGCTGCGCCCGGCGCTGAGCGTGGTGCCGCCGCCATCCCCGAGCGAACCCCGGCGCAAGACACCTGCCAAGACACCGACCACGCGAAAGGCCACGCCATGATCGACCCTGCGCTGTACGACCAGGCGCGCGAGCGCATCGCGGCCACCGGCTTCACCGCCGAGGTCCAAAGCCGCATCGCGCTGTTCGTGTGCGCCGCCAAGAACGGCAACCTGATGTTCCATGCCGGCGTGCAGTGGATGCCGCAGCTCAACCTGGTGCAGCAGTCCGTGCTGTCGCAGTACCTGCGCGAGCTGGAAGCGATCACGCTGCTGAGCAAGACCGTGAGCTGGTCGGCGAACCCGCTGCTGGCGGTGGAGGCCGGCCGCATCGTCGCGCCGCTGAGCGCGGCGTGGGCCCAGCTGATGCTGCCGCCCGGGCCGATGCTGAGCCCGCGTTCGGCCTACCGCGGCATCTCGCTGGGCCATGCGCAGCTGGCGCGCATCCGCTTGCTGCCGGTGATTCCGGACAACGCCGACGCGCTCGATCCGTTCGTGGTCGCGCTGCAGCGCATCGAGCAGGAGAACGCGCGCATGCTGCAAACCCAGATCCGGCTGCTCAAGAGCATCGGCAACGACATCCCGATCGCCGAGCGCGAGGCCCTGGTCAGCGCCGACCAGGAACTGGTGGACGGCGTGTTCAGCCAGTTTCTCGGCTGGCTGGCCGCGACGTGAGGCGGACACGCCGCTGCCCCGTGGGTGCAGCGGCGTGGCGGCAGGCTACTTGAACGGGATGTTCAACTGCACGTCGAAGCGCACGTCGGTGGTCGGGTAGTCGACGTAGACCACCGAGCTGCCGGCGGCGTTCCAGGTGTCGCCCTTCTGGATGGCCGAGGCCCAGCGGGCGCGGGTACGCAGGTTCTTGAAGAATCCCTCCAGCGGCACGATGTAGATCAGGTCGACCGCCGTCTCGTTCCAGTCGGCCACCGGCAGGTTCGGGTTGCCGTTGACGTTGCGGTTGCTGCGTTGGCCGTAGGTGACATCGAACGACAAGCCGTTCAGCCCGAAACTCGCGAAGTCCAGCGTCGTGCCAAGGATCCAGGTGCGCTCGCCGGCGAGAGAGTTCTCGCCGATGCGCTGGATCAGGTAAGACGGGCCGAGCGAGAACGGCGAGTAGATCTGGTTGCGGTCCGACGTGACCCCGGCCGCAAGGTACGGAATCCACCACGCCACCGGGCGGGCTTCGAAATACACGCCGCCGTAGTTGGTGTGGAAACTCGGCCCCGGGTTGCCGTTGACCCCGCGCAGCAGACTCTGGCCGTTCGACTCCTGGTACATCCATTGCGCGGCGGCCCGGAAGTACTGCGTGCCCTCCATGCGAAAGACGTAGTCGTAGTCGATGTAGAACATGTTGAGCATGTTGTCCGCGCTGTGATACGAGGTCGAGACCATGCTGTTCTCGGTCGGCTTCCAGTTCATGCCGATGTAGGCCATGCCGTCGCTGTCGCCGCCGCGGGCCGACGTCGGATACAGGAAGACGTTCCAGGCGCCCTTGTACAGATTGAAGAAGCTGTCCTCGTTGACCTGCTTGATCTTGTTCACGTAGCCGCCGTAGTAGCGCACCGAATCGTCGAACGCGCGGCCCTGCAGCGTGATCCCCTGGAAGGTCAGCCAGTTCATGTTGCGGATGTCGCGCGCACCGATCATGCTCTGGTCGAGCTTGTTGAAGAAGCGGTACACGCCGTCCATGAACCACTGGTTGCGGATCGTCTGGCGGCCGATGACGACGGTGTTGTTGCCCAGGCGCAGCCGGGCGTTGAGCTCGCCGAACACGCCGTAGCCGGACTGGTTGGGGTCCTCGAGGATGAAGTTGAAGGTGCCGTCGTCAGGCTTCCAGAGCGGCAGCACGAAGTTGTAGGTGGCGCCGAAGGACAGGACATCGGCGATCTCGCCGGTATTGCCGAACAGGAAGGCCCCGGCACCGGCACCGGCCCACTTGAAGGCCGAGCCGGGAAGATTCGGGTCGCCGTTGGACCAGCGATCGAAGGTTGCGGCGCGGAAGAAGTAGCCGCCGGTGGCGTCGCGCACGAACGGATGCGAAGTGATCTCGCTGGACGTATCGGTCTCGGCCGCTGCCGCGGGCGCGGCCAGCGCCGCCGTCGCGAGCGCGGCGGCAAACGCTGAGGCAAACGCTGAGGCAAACGCGGTGCGGCGGCGCTGCTCGGGCTGTCGCTTCGGGTGACCGTACGTCATGGTTCGTCTCCTGTGATCGTTGGACAAAAGGAAAGCAGCATCGAACGGCGTGCCGGCTGATGCCGTGGCGGGGCCGTCGTGCTGCAAGTCAGGCCCGGCGCGGCTGCGCTGAATCCCGAAGAGGGGTACGGGTTAGGATAGCAGTGCCTTGCCCGCCGAGACCGCCGAACACCGCCGCAAGACCGCGATGAGCGCCGCGCGTCGCGTTGGCGCGACAGCGAGTGCAAGGCGATCGCCACTTTGACAACGTGTCAAGGTTTGAGCGATCACCAATGGTTATGTCGCAGTCGAATTTGGTATCGCGTTACGGTTGAATACGCGGGCTCGGGCCGCGAACGCGGCTTGCACTCGCTTAGGATCACGAATCTGGTAACGCCTTGGCGGTGCCCGAGTCACGAAGCTTCAAGAACGATCGAGGAACGACACATGACAAGCAGTCCGTTGGTTGGCCGTGCGGTGGTGCGCTGGTCGGCGTCGTTGGTGCTGGCGATGGCGTTGGCCGGCACCGCGCAGGCGCAGGCGCAGAAACCCGTCACCGAACGCTCGGCCGTCGCCGCGCTGGATGCGACCAAGAAGACGGTCGAGGTGCGCAACTTCAGGATCGGCGGCAAGTACGACCTGGCCGACCCCAAGGCCTGGGCCGACGGCGGCGTGGGCGGCACTACGCTCGAATCGCTGGGTGCCGCGCCGGCGCGCACGTCGTACATCGCGGTGGGCACGCCCAAGCGCAACGACAAGGGCGAGATCGTCAACGCCATCGTCATCAGCACCTTCTTCTCGGGTGACGCCACCTCCATGTACAACAGCTGGGTCGCCGGCCAATCGGGCAACGGCTTTGCCGGCGGCGCGCTGGTCGGACCCGGGCTGATGTTCGACACCGACCGCTTCTACGTGGTGTTCCTCGACGGGCTGGGCCTGTGGGGTGCGTCCAAGCCGTCCGACGGCCTGGGCCGCAAGTTCCCGGTGTACAGCTACTACGACATGGTGCACCTGAACTACCGCGTGCTGCGCGACGAGCTGAAGATCGGCCAGGTGGTGCTGGCCACCGGGGTGTCGATGGGCGGCACGCAGTCGTACTACTGGGGGCTGATGTACCCCGACTTCGTCAAGGCGGTGATGCCGGTGGGCGGCGCGTCGGCCACCGACGGCCCCGGCGGCGCGATCGCGGCGTGGACCTTCCAGCTGGCCAAGGCCTCGCTCGAATCCGACCCGGTGTGGATCGAAACCAAGGCCGACTACTACAAGCTGCCCAAGGACAAGCACCCGAACCAGGGTGTCGAGTTCCACTGGTCGCAGCTGCTGCTCACCGGCTACGACCTGAGCTTCCGCCAGGCGATGGGCTGGGACGAGGTGTCCAAGGACGTGTTCGCGTGGAAGCCCGACCCGCGGCTGGGCAAGAACATCGGCGCCACCCTGTCGCGCATGGCCGGCCAGTTCGACGCGGTCGACCTGTGGTACCGCGACACCGTGGGCGAGCTGCATAACGTCGACAAGCTGCTGCCCGGCATGAAGCCGCGCACGCTGGTCGTGCACGTCGACAACGACATGTGGCTGATGGCCAGCGACGCGCGCAAGGCGTCCGAAGTGATTTCCGGCGGGCTGTACGCCAGCTTCAGCGACCCGATCGCGCACTACGCGGTGTTCAAGGCACCCAACGTGCTGAAGGACAACCAGACCTTCAGCTCGTTCCTGCGCAACACCGGCGTATCCAACGCGGCCGAGCAGGGCATCGTGTGCGAGGCCAAGAACTACCGCCGGCCGACGGTCAACCTGAACCCCGACCCGAACAAGTCGTTCTGGAAGGACGAGATCGTCTACCCGTTCCCGGTGAAGTACGCGAATGCGAAGGACAAGAACGGCGTCGACTGGCAGATCGGGTACATGGACGAGTACTGCGGCAAGGAGCGCAACCCGACCACGCTGGTGATGGTGCACGGCAAGGGCGCGTTCGGCGCGCACTATGGCAACGTCGTGAAGTACGCGGTCGAGCGCGGCTTTCGCGTGATCGTGCCCGACATGCCGCTGGCCGGCGTGTCCGGCCCGGGCAACCTGGACAAGACGCAGGCACGCACGCTGGACGACATCCGCGACAGCTTCAACTCGCTGATCGTCGGCAAGCTTGGGGTGAAGAAGGCCTACTACTACGGCCACTCGCAGGGCGGGCAGGTGGTGCTGGGCTACGCGCTGCGCTACCCCGAGGCGGTGCAGGGCCTGCTGCTCGAAGGCCCGGCCGGCCTCGAGGAGTACCCGAAGAACTTCAAGCTCGGCGACAAGGAGCTGCCGATCTGCGACAAGTCGATCGGCCGCGACCTGGCCCGCTGGCAAGCGGCGTGGGGCCCGTTCGGCCTGGTCGAAGCCGAGAGGAAGCGTTCGCCGCAATGGGTGCGCGACTTCTTCTACTGGAAGACGCGTGACGCCGCGGGCAACCAGATCCCCGCGCCGGCCGGCTACTTCGTCAACGACACGCAGTACTCGCGGCTGCACACCGACCAGCGCATCGCGATGATCACCGGCAACCAGCGCGAGTTCGACCAGTGGACCTTCCTGTTCCACTACGACACCTTCTCGATGTGCTCGGAGAACGCGCGCGAAGACGAGAACTCGCTGTACAAGCGGCTGCCGCAGATCAAGGCGCCGATCTTCCTGGCCTTCGGCGCGATCGAGCCGTTCATCCCGAGCACGTCGCTGAACGGCCTGACCGACAAGTCGCAGCAGGTGATCCTGCCGTTCATGCAGCGCATGACCGCCGCGGGCAACCCGCCGGTGGTGAAGATCTACCCCGGTGTCGGCCACTTCATCCACACCGACGTGCCGCTGGAGTTTGCGCGCGACGTGGTCAGCTACATGAAGAGCGGCCGCGTCGACGCAGTGACGCCGCAGGTGGTGGACTCGTTGATCAACGGCGCCAAGCCGACGGCCCACGCCGCCCCCGGGTGGCTCGGACAAGCCGGCCGGCCTTTCCAAGTGAGCCGCGCGATGCAAGCCAACCTGAGGAACACCCACGTGAACAAGCACATCGTTGCCCTGGCGCTGGCGGCCGCCTTCGCGCTGCCGGGCGCCGCGCTGGCCGCCGACCCGAAGTTTCCGCTGACGCCGCGTTCGGGCTCGATGGAGTTCGACCAACTCAAGCAGCAGTACGAGATCCCGAACTTTCGCATCGGCGGCAAGTACAACCTGGATGCCGACCCGCAGACCTGGCGCGACGGCGGCGAGGGCGGCACCACGCTCGAGTCGCTGGGCGCCGGCCCGCTGAAGGTGGCGTACATCGCGGTGGGCACGCCCAAGCGCAACGACAAGGGGGAGATCACCAACGCGGTGATCGTCAACACCTTCTACTCGGGTGACGCGACCAACATGTACAACTTCTGGTACGACGGCCAGCCCGGCAACGGGTTTTCCGGCGGTGCCGTGGTCGGCCCTGGCAAGGTCATCGACACCAACCGCTATTACGTGGTGTTCCTCGATGCGCTCGGGCTGTGGGGCGCGTCCAAGCCCTCCGACGGCCTGGGGCGCAAGTTCCCGGCGTACAGCTACTTCGACATGGTGCAAAGCAACTACCGGCTGCTGCGCGACCACCTGAAGATCGCGCAGGTGGAGCTTGCCACCGGCGTGTCGATGGGTGCGACGCAAGCCTGGGTGTGGGGCGTGATGCACTCGCCCAGCGGCTTCGTCAAGGCGGTGCTGCCGATCGGCGGCACCACCGCGTCGGACGGCGCCGACCCGGTCGGCGCCTGGACCTTCCTGCTCGGCCAGGCGGCGATCGAAAGCGACCCGAAGTGGCGCGCCACCAATGGCAACTACTACCACCTGCCGGTGGAGCAGCACCCGAAGCAGGGCTTGGAGTTCATGTGGTCGCGGCTGCAGCTGACGGGCTTCAGCTTTCCGGTGCGCACCGCCACGCCGTGGCCGCAGATCGAGCGCGAGGTCTTCCACTGGCAGCCCAAGGGCAACCAGTCGGCGGCGTGGATCGCGCGGGTCAAGAACGAAGACCCGGTGGACTTCTGGTACCGCAACGACTCGGGCTTCAACTACAACATCAACGCGGATCTGAAGCGCATCAAGGCGCGTACGCTGGTGGTGCACGTCGATACCGACATGTGGCTGCTGGTCGATAACGCGCGCAAGGCGGCCAAGCAAACCCCCGGCGCGGTGTTCGCCAGCTTTGCCGACCCGACCGCGCACTACGCGGTGTTCAAGGCGCCGAACGTGCTCAAGGACACGATCAAGGCCTTCATCGACAACAGCTTCACCACCAGCTTGCCGGGCATCGCCGGGGCTTCAGGCGGCGGCGCCGCGCCGGCTGCGGTCGACAAGCCGGCCGGGTTGTCCAAGTAGCCCTCACCAGGAGACCCGCATGCCGCGCATCAAGGCTGGCGACATCGAGCTGAACTACATCGAGCACGGCAGCGGCGACAACGTCGTGCTCGCCGTGCACGGCAACCTCGGCTGCGCGCATTGGCTCGATCTGGCGATGCCGCTGCTGCCCGGCAACCTGCGCGTGATCGCCGCCGAGTGGCGCGGCTGCGGTGATTCGGACAAGCCCGAACCCGCGGCCGACTACTCGAACTACACGATGCAGGTGCATGCGCGCGACCATCTGGCGCTGCTGGACGCGCTGGGCATCGCCAAGTGCCATGTCTACGGGCATTCCACTGGCGGCATCATCATCTCGCACATGCTGGCGCTGGCGCCCGAGCGCTTCGGCAAGGTGCTGATGCTCGACCCGGTCAGCCCGCTGGGGCTGCAGCTCAACCCGGGGCAGGTCGGCGTGCTCACCGCGATGAAAACCGATCGCGACGTCGGGTTCGCCGGGCTGGCCAGCGCCGCGCCGACGCTGTTCCGGCCCGAGACGCTGGTGGCCGGTCAGATGCCGCAGTTCGCCGATGCCACCAGCCAGGCGCAGCGCGAGCTGTTCGCGCTGATCATCGACAAGACGCGGGTCTTGTCCGACGGCATCTGGTTCGGCACGCCGCACAACCTCGGCCTGGAATGGGACTCGGGCGCGTTGGCTGCGCAGATGCCGCAGATGACGCACGAGCACCTGGTGCTGTTCGGCAAGATGGACTACTGGATCCCGCGCGATCACATGGACGCGATGGTGGACAAGCTGCCCAACGCGCGGCTCGAAGTCTTTCCCTACGTCGGGCACTCGATGAACGTCGAGCAGCCGCTGCTGTTCGCGCGCATCTTCAGCGACTACTTCCGCGGCTGAGCCGCGGCGGCGCCGCGCCGGCCACACGCGATTGGTGGCCGGCCGGGGCCGCTACGCGATGAACAGCGTCGCCGGCGTCTCGAGCAGTGCGCGCAGCGCCTGCACGTAGCGCGCCGCGTCCATGCCGTCGACCACGCGGTGGTCGAACGACGACGACAGGTTCATCGTCAGTCGCACGGTCGGCATGCCGCGCAGCGGCACCAGCCGCTCGATGATGCGGTTGACGCCGACGATGGCCACCTCCGGCTGGTTGATGATCGGCGTGGTCACGATGCCGCCCAGCGGCCCCAGGCTGGTCAGCGTGATGGTCGAGCCGCTCATCTCGTTGCGCGTGATGCTGTTGGCGCGCGCCGCCTCGGCCAGGCGCGACACCTCGGCGGCCATGCCCCACAGGTCCAGCGCCTCGGCGTGGTGCACCACCGGCACCATCAGGCCCGACGGGGTCTGCGTGGCGATGCCGATGTGCACCGCCGCGTGGCGGTAGACGATGCCCTTCTCGTCGTCGAAGCGCGCGTTGACCTGCGGAAAGTCGGCGCGCGCGCGCACCATCGCGCGCATCAGGAACGGCAGCAGAGTCAGCTTCGGCCGCTTCGGATGCAATGCGTTGAGCTTCGTGCGCAGCGCCTCGAGCTCGGTGACGTCGATTTCCTCGACGTAGCTGAAGTGCGGTATCTGCCGCTTGGCCTGCTGCATCTGCAGCGCGATACGCCGACGCAGGCCGACCACGCGCACTTCCTCGACGCCGTCGGCTGCGGCCGCTGCAGCGGGTGCGGTGGCTGGCGCAGCGGCCGGTGCTGCCGCGCTTGCTGGAGCAGCTGCAACGGTCGCGGCCGGCGCGGCTGCGGCGGGGCCGGCTTGCGCCTGCCCTGCTTGCACGGCCGCGTCCAGGTCGGCATGCATGATCCGTCCCGAGGCCGCGCTGGCGCGCACCAGGCGCAGGTCCAGCCCCAGTTCCCAGGCACGACGGCGGACCGAGGGCGAAGCGAGCGGCCGCTCGGTCGTGCTCGCGGCGCGCGGCGGCGTCGCTGTCGCGGGTGCCGGTTGGGCCACGGCTGCCACGGCTGCCGCGGCTGCGGGCGCAGCGGCGGCAGCAGGTGGTGCGGCCGGCGGTGGCGGCGGCATGGGCGCGGCCGCAGCGGCAGCGGTCGGCGCCGGTGCGGGCGCCGGTGCGGGCGTAGGTGCAGGTGCAGGCGCCGGGGCGCTGGCGCCCTGCGCCGCCGCGCCGGTGGCCAGCCGGA
>CALBTN010000203.1 GCA_937967345.1 uncultured Rubrivivax sp.
TCCTCAACCCCGAGCGCGTGTCGATGCCCGACTTCGACATCGACTTCTGCCAGGCCAACCGCGAGCGCGTGATCGACTACGTCAAGGCCAAGTACGGGCGCGACGCGGTCAGCCAGATCGCCACCTTCGGCACCATGGCGGCCAAGGCGGCGCTGCGCGACGTCGGCCGCGTGCTCGGCATGGGCTACGGCCACGTCGACGGCATCGCCAAGCTGGTGCCGGCGCCGCCGGGCAAGACGGTGACGCTGGCGCGCGTGCCGGACAAGCCCGACCCGGGGCTGATCTACGCGCGCAAGGAAGCGCCGGAGCTGGAACAGCGCGAAGCCGCTGAGGAAGAAGTGGCCGAGCTGCTGGCGCTGGCGATGCGCGTGGAAGGGCTGGTGCGCAACGTCGGCATGCACGCCGGCGGCGTGCTGATCGCGCCCGGCAAGATCACCGACTTCTGCCCGCTGTACCAGCAGCCCGGCAGCGACAGCGCCGTCAGCCAGTACGACAAGGACGACGTCGAGGCCATCGGCCTGGTGAAGTTCGACTTCCTGGGCCTGGCCACGCTGACCATCCTGGAGCTGGCCAAGGACTTCATCCGCGCCCGACGCAAGGGCCGCGACGACTTCGCCTACGAGACCCTGCCGCTGGACGATGCGCGCGTCTACAAGCTCTTCACCGACGGCCTGACCGAGGCGGTGTTCCAGTTCGAATCGCGCGGCATGCAGGGCATGCTGCGCGAGGCCAAGCCGACGCGCATCGAGGACCTGTTCGCGCTGAACGCGATGTTCCGCCCCGGGCCGATGGAGAACATCCCGAGCTTCTGTGCGCGCAAGAACGGCAAGGAGCCGATCGAATACCCGCACCCGCTGCTGGAGAAGGTGCTGGCCGAGACCTACGGCATCTTCGTCTACCAGGAGCAGGTGATGCAGGCGGCGCAGATCCTGGGCGGCTATTCGCTGGGCGGCGCCGACCTGCTGCGCCGCGCGATGGGCAAGAAGAAGGCCGAGGAGATGGCCGAACAGCGCGAGGTCTTCCGCGCCGGCGCGCTGGCCAACGGCATTGCGCAGGCCAAGGCCGACGAGGTCTTCGACCTGATGGAGAAGTTCGCCGGCTACGGCTTCAACAAGAGCCACGCCGCCGCGTACTCGGTGCTGGCCTACCAGACCGCCTGGCTGAAGGTGCACTGCGCGGCCGAGTTCTACGCCGCCAACATGACGGTGGAAATGGACGACACCGACAAGTTGAAGCTGCTGATCGACGATGCCAAGCAGTTCGGCATCACCTTCGAGCCGCCCGACGTCAACCGCGGCGTCTACCGCTTCGAGCCGGTGGACGACCAGACCGTGCGCTACGGCCTGGGTGCGATCAAGGGCACCGGCCAAGCGGCGATCGAGGCCATCGTCGCCGCGCGCGAAGGCAGTGCCGAAGCCGGCGGCGCGCCGTTTCGCAGCCTGTTCGACTTCTGCGCGCGCGTCGACCGCCAGCGCATCAACAAGCGCGTGATCGAGGCGCTGGTCAAGGCCGGGGCCTTTGACCGGCTGCACGCCGAGCGCGCCGGCGGCGCCGGGCCGTCCCAAGCCGCCGACGCCCCCTCGGCGGGCCGCGCCGAAGGCGCTGGGGGGCGGGCAGACATGTTGGCCAGCGTGAGCCTGGCGCTGGACTGGGCCGATGCGCAGGCCGCCAATGCCGACCAGGGCGGGCTGTTCGACTTCGGTGACTCGCATGCCGCCTCCACCCACGAGCCGGCGTTGGTGGCCGCCGCGCCGTGGGACGTGAAGGAGCGGCTGACGCAGGAGAAGACCGCGCTCGGCTTCTTCCTGTCGGGCCACCTGTTCGAACAAAGCGAAGCCGAAGTGCGCCAGTTCTGCCGCACGCGCATCGCCGACCTGGCCGACTCGCGCGAGCCGCAACTGCTGGCCGGCATCGCCGGCGACTTGCGCGTGGTCAACGGCCAGCGCGGCCGCGTGATGATCTTCAAGCTCGACGACCGCAGCGAGGTCATCGAGGCGGTGGCCAGCGAAGAGCTGATCGACGCGCACCGCGATCTGCTGAAAGAAGACGAACTGCTGGTGCTGCAGGGCCGGGTCAAGCTCGACCGCTTCAGCAACGGCCTGCGGCTGGACGTGGCGCAGGTGTGGGACCTGGCCGGTGCGCGCGCGCGCTTCGGCCGCTATCTGGCGGTGGCGGTCGACGGCGCGGCGCTGCCACTGCGCGAGTTGTTGCGCCAGTGGCCGGTGCGCAAGCTGCACACCGAGCACGGCGAGCTCGAGCAGGGCCTGGGCGTGCGGGTGCAGTTGCAACGCGCCGAAGCCTGTGCCGAGCTGGAGCTCGGCGACGAAGCGCGCTTCTGGCCCAGCGACGAGGCGCTGGCCAGCTGGCGCAGCCTGGCCGCGCGCGGCCAGGCCAGCGTCGTCTACGGCTGATGCCGATGCGCGCTTCGGCCCGCTACAGTCGCGGCCGATGTACGAAACCCCACTGACCGGCCTGGTGCTCAGCGGCGGCGGTGCGCGCGCCGCCTACCAGGTGGGCGTGCTGTACGCGATCGCACAACTGCGCCGCGGCACGGCGGCATCGCCGCGGCGCAGCCCTTTTGGCGTCATCTGCGGCACCTCGGCCGGCGCCATCAACGCCGCGGCGCTGGCGTGCAATGCCGATCAGTTCGACGCCACCGTCGAAGGCCTGGTGCAGGTGTGGCAGCAGCTGCGCACCTCGCAGGTGTACCGCGCCGATTCGCTGGGCGTGGTGCGCAGCGGCGCGCAGTGGCTGACGATGCTGTCGATCGGCTGGCTGCTCGCGCGCTGGCGCCGTGCCCGGCCGCGCTCGATGCTGGACAACGCGCCGCTGACCGACCTGCTGAACGAGCTGGTGCCGCTGCAGCGGCTGCCGCGCATGCTGCGCGGGCGCCACCTGCAGGCGCTGGCCGTGACCGCGTCCAATTACAACTCGGGCGAGCACGTCACCTTCTACCAGGCGGCGGCACCGCTGGCGCACTGGGTACGCTCGCAGCGGGTGTCGGCGCCGGTGGAGCTGACCATCGCGCACCTGCTGGCGTCGTCGGCGATTCCCTTCGTCTTTCCGGCTGCCGAGCTGAGCGTGGACGGGCGTAGCGAGTGGTACGGCGACGGCTCGATGCGCCAGACCGCGCCGCTGTCGCCGGCGATCCACCTGGGTGCGCAGCGGCTGCTGGTGATCGGGGTCGGCCGCATGCAGGACCAGGCGTCGCGGCGCGTGGCCAACAATGGCTACCCGAGCCTGGCGCACGTGGCCGGGCATGCGCTGTCGGGCATCTTCCTGGATGCGTTCACCGCCGACGTCGAGCGGCTGCAGCGCATCAACCGCACGCTGACCTTGCTCAGCGACGAGGCGCGCGTGTCCACGCCGCTGCGCGAGATCGATGCGCTGGTGATCGCGCCGTCGCAGCATCTGGAGGACATCGCGGCGCGCCACGTGTCGGAGCTGCCGGCGCCGGTGCGCGCGCTGCTGCGCGGCGCCGGCGTCAGCGGCAGCGGCCGCACCGCGCAGGGTGCGGCGCTGGCCAGCTACGTGCTGTTCGAGTCGGGCTACACCCGCGAGCTGATCGCGCTGGGCGAGCAGGACGTGATGGCACGGCGCGACGAGGTGCTGGCCTTCTTCGGCTGGCCGCTGGCCGGACAGCCTGCGTGACGCTCAGGGCTTTTTCGCCGGCGCGGCATCCGCGGCCTTCGCATCGGCGGCCTTGGCTGCCTTGCGCGCGGGCTTGTCCGCGGCCGCGGCCGGCGCGGTCTCATAGGCCAAGTCGTTGACCGTCAGCCCGGCTTGGGAGAACTTCGCGGCGTTGCCGGGGCCGGCGGCGCCGACACGTTCGACCATGTCGGTCCAGTCCTTGAACGCGCCGGCCTTGCGCGCGTCGAGGATCTTGCCCGACAGCCCGGGGCCGATGCCCTTGACGGTTTCGAGCTCGGCCTGGTTGGCCTTGTTGGCATCGACCGCGGCGTGGGCGGCGCCGATGGCCAGGGCGACGGTGGCGATCAGGGTGGCAAGCGTGCGGAACATGACGAGTCTCCTTGCGGTTTCAGGCCCGGCGACGTGCCGGGTTGGAACGCATTGTTCGCAGCAGGCCCGTGCAGGTACATCCGCCAAAGGGTGGCCTCGGTGGGGGCCCCCCTTCGGGGGATGGCGCTGCCGCTGAGGTGCGTTCGGCTACGCCGCCGGCGGCTCGAAGCGGCGGTGCAGCGAGCCGATGTAGTGCAGGGTGATCGATCCGGCCTGGCTCAGCCGCGCCGACCAGCGCAGCGGCGCACGCAGCGCAAAGCCGCTGTAGATCCACCACTCCGACAGGCTGGGCTGCGGTTTGGTCTGGAACTCGCGGCGTGCCATCTTCAACCAGTTGGGCGAGCAGCCCGCCAGCGCGCGGTAGTGATCGAGCATGCGCTCGACGCGGTAGGCGTAGCGCGCGGTCTTGATCGGCGAGTCGCGAAACTCCAGCAGCGCGTTGTTGGCGTGCTCGCGGTGTCGCACCAGCGGTTCGGCCAGGTAGACCTTGTGCGCGCCGAGGATGTCGCTGCCGTAGAACAGGCAGTCGTCGGGCCGGGTGCGCCACTGCGCCGCCTGCTCGGCGGGCAGGCTCAGGATGCGCTGCAGCAGCTCGCGCCGCAGCGTGTTGCCCGAGGTCGCCACGCCCTGCCAGCGCTGCACGAAAGCGCCCATCAGCATCGACAGCCCCAGGTCGCGGCTGCGGCGGTCGCGGCGTCGGGTCAGCGCCAGGCCGCTGTCGCTGCCGAACTTTTCCATGTTGCAGTAGACGTAGTCGACCGACGGGTCGGTGCGATAAACCTGCAGCACGCGCTGCAGGTAGTGCGGCCGCCATTCGTCGTCGGAATCGAGCAGCGCGACGATGTCGCCGCGGGCGTGCGCCAGCGCGTTGACCCAGGCCGCCATCTGGCCGCCGTTGGCCTGGTGCAGCAAGGTCACGCGCGCATCGCCGGCGTAGGCCTGCTGCAGCACCTGCCACGAGTCGTCGCTCGAGCCGTCGTCGACCACGATCACCTGCAGCGGCGGCGCGCTTTGCGCCAGCGCGGAGTTGACCGCCTGCACCACGTAGTCGCGGTAGTTGTAGCTGCTGACGATGACCGACACCGTGGGTGTGGTTGCGGGGCTGGCGAGCATGGTGTTTCAGTGTCGCAGCGCTGCGCCCGCCGCGCTCGCGCCGCGCAGGCGCCAGCGCATGCCGAAGAACTGCTTGGCCGCGAAGCGGCCGAAGGGCTCGCGCTGGTTGATCACCATCAGGCGCTGCGCATGGACACGCAGGAAGCGCCACCACGCGGGGCAGAACCAGGCGCTGCCGCGCTCGGCCCACAGCGCATGCATGCGCTGGAACTGCGGCTGGTGCGGGCTGGCAAAGCGCGCCAGCTCGGCCAACCAGCGCTCGCGCTCGGCGTACTTGGCGGCGACCTTGTCGATGCTGCGCTGCGTGCGGCGGCGCCCGGCGAGGTCGGTCTGGGTGTGCGCGTGCTGGCGATAGTCGACCAGCGGCTGCGGCAGGTAGATGATCGAGCCGATGCTGGCCGCGACGAAGGCCAGCCACCAGTCGTGGAAGCGGCTGCCGCGAAAGGGCAGCGCCGCCGCCAGCAGCTCGCGGCGGAACAGCATCGCGTGGCCGGACACGCTGTTCCAGAAGGCGAAGGCCAGCGGGTCGCTGCCCTGCGCCATGCCGAAGCGGTCCGACAGGCGCAGGCCCAGCGGCGCGCCGTGCTCGTCGATCAGCGCCGAATCGGCATAGGCCAGCGTGTGCGCGCCGATCGCATCGAACAGCTTTTGCAGCTTGTCGGCGTGCCAGAGGTCGTCCTGGTCGCAAGGCGCGATGTACGCGCCACGGCACAGCAGCATCGCGCGCTCGAAGGTCGCCGCGCTGCCCTGGTTGCGCGCGTTGCGCTCGATGCGCAGCCGCGGATCGTCTTGCGCCGTGCGTTGCAGCAGCGCCCAGGTGGCGTCGCTCGAGGCATCGTCGACGGCGACGATCTCGAGGCTGGGCCAGCTCTGCGCGCGCACCGAGGCCAGCTGCGCGTCGAGGTGGCGCACGCCGTTGTAGGTGGCCAGCGCCACCGAGATCAGCGGCGGCGGTGCGGCATGGTCGTGGCCGTTGGAGCTCATTCCCGCCAGTGCTCGGCGATCCACGGTGCGGGTTTGGCATGGCGCCAGTTGCCCTGGCTCTTGCCGGCCAGCGCGTCGGGCGGGTTCATCACGCCGTGGAAGATCAGGATGCGCGCGCCCTTGGGGATGAACGGCTCGCGCCAGTAGTTGCTGGGAAAGCGCGGGATGCAGTGGTACTTCCAGCTCGCGCACCAGGCGGCGGGCCAGTAGGCGAGCTTGCCCTGCTTGTGCAGGTAGTCCGACAGGTAGGCCTGCTCGTGGCGCACGCTGGCGCGCACCTGCTCGAAGTGCTCGCGGAAGTACTGCAGCAACTCGGCGTGCGCACCCAGCCGCCAGCGGTAGACGGACGAGTTGCCGGTGATGCGCCACGGGCGCTTCCAGTCGTGGATGATCAGGAACTCGCCGGGCTGCTCGAAGAACGGCGTGATGTCGTCGACGATGACCACGTCCAGGTCGAGAAACAGCGCAGTGCCGGTGAGCCCGTGCTGCTCGCACAGATCGGCACTGAAGGTGGTCAGCTTGTTCCAGCCGCGCTCGGGGATGCCCGGGGGCAGGTCCAGCGGCGGGATCGGATGGCACTGCACCTCGGCGCGGATGCCTGCGCTGCGGTCGGTCAGGCACACGAAGCGCAAGTCGCCGCGCAGGTGGCGGCGCACCATGCCGTACAGCCGGTTGACGTACTCGGGGCCGTACTTGGTGCCCCACTTCATGCACAGCACGACGCGTTCGCCGCTGTGGCCGCTCGGCGGGCCGGCCTTGTTGCCGCTGCCGTTGCCGTTGACGTTGCCGCTCATGTCGCTTCCAGGCGCCGCGGCGGATAGGTGTCCCAACCCTGGCAGCCCGGGCACTGCCAGAAGTAGTGGTGCGCCTCGAAGCCGCAGGCGGCGCAGCGGTAGCGCTGCAGCGGCCGCGCCGCCGCGGCGACCACCTGGCGCAGTTGCTGCGGCGTGGCTTCGTCCCATTGCACCGGCGGCAGCTCCAGCACCTTGGCCGCGGCCGACAGCGAGGGCTGGCGCTGCAGGTGGTCGAGCACCAGGCGCTCGTGTTGGCCGGCGGCGCCCTCGAGCTCGATCAGCGCTTGCAGCAGCTCGATGCCGGGCTCGGCCGTGTAGGCCTCGTGCAGCCGCTCGCAGGCCTCGCTGCAATCGGCGCAGGCCAGCGCGCTGCGCGCATAGTCGGCGGCCACCAGCGGCCAGGCCTGGGGTTGCTGCGCGAGCATCGGGTCCCATTGCCGCAGCGCGGCGTCGTGATCCCCGGCGCGCGCCAGCCGCTGGCCGCTCAGCAGCATCGGGCGCAGGGCCTGCGGCGCGACGCTGCGCGCGCGCTGCAGCAGTTGCTCGGCTTGCTGCGGCTGCCCCGCGGCATCGGCCTGCAGCGCCAGCTCGCATGCGTAATGCGCGATGCGCGTGGCATACGAGCCCGCACCGCGGTGTTCGAGCTCGCTGGCGGCCTCGGTGGCGGCGTGCCAGTCGCGTGCACGCTCGTGCAGCGCGAGCAGCGCGCTGCGCGCCTCGGTGTCGAAGGCCGTGCCTTCGAGCGCCTTGAACGCGGTCTCGGCCCGATCGAACAGGCCGGCCTTCATGAAGTCGTCGGCCAGCGCGTACTGCGCGCGCTGGCGGTCGATCGGCTTCAGGTCGGCGCGCTCGAGCAGATGCTGGTGCACGCGCACCGCGCGCTCGAATTCGCCGCGGCGGCGGAACAGGTTGCCCAGCCCGAAGTGCAACTCGGTGGTGTCGGGGTCGTGCTGCACTGCTTCGATGAAGGCATCGATCGCCTTGTCGTGCTGCTCGTTGAGCAGCAGGTTCAGCCCCTTGAAGTACGCCTTCGGCGCGGCGCGGCCGTCACGCCGCAGCTGGCGCAGGTCCAGCCTGGACGCCGCCCAGCCGAGCGCGAACGCCACCGGCAGCGCGATCAGCAGCCACTGCAGATCGAAGTCCATTTGTTCAATCCCGGCCGCGCCGCAGCGAGGCGGCGGGGCTCGTCGGGCGGCGATAGCAAGGCTTGGCGCAGGCGCGCATCTCACAGCCCTTCGCGCGGCGGGTGCTCGGGCAGCGCCTCGGACGGCGCGGTGTCGTCGCGCCCGGCCAGCGGCGGGTTCGGCGCCGGCGTGGGTGCCAGGCGCAGGGCTTGGCGGCGGTGGCGCCACCAGCTGGGCACCATCGCCAGCACGCCGAGCGCGCAGCCGGCGGCGAACACCACCAGCACCACGATCACCATCGGCGCATGCCATTCGACGCCGAAGAACCAGCGCACGCTGGCGCTTTGCTGGTTGTTCAGCGCGAACGCGAACAGCGTGAAGAAGATCAGCGCCCTGAAGGCCCAGACGAGGAAGCGCATGGCCGCCGGATTCTAAGGAGCCCGCGTGCGCTGCGGGCCGCGGCGGCGGCCGTGCGGATCAGCCGGGGGTGGGCACCGTGTCGTCGTCCGGTGCGGCCTGCGGCTGCCGCTGCGGCGCGTCGACCGCCTCGCGCAGCGCCTTGCCCGGTTTGAAGTGCGGCACCAGCTTCTCGGGGATGGTGACCTGCTCGCCGCTGCGCGGGTTGCGCCCGACGCGCGGCGGCCGCCGGCTGATCGAGAAGCTGCCGAAGCCGCGGATCTCGATGCGGTGGCCGCGCGCCAGCGCATCGGCCATCGCGTCCAGGATGGTCTTGACGGCGAACTCGGTGTCGCGCTGCGTCAGCTGCGGGAAGCGTTCGGCCAGTCTGGCGACAAGGTCGGAGCGGGTCATGGGACGTGGCATCAACGGTGAAGGACGGTGCGCCGGGCCCGCGCGCGGGCCCGGCGCCTCATGCACGCGCGGTGGCGCGCGTCATCCGCGATGGCGTCACTGCTGGTCGAGCTTGGCGCGCAGCAGCGCGCCCAGGCTGGTGGTGCCGGCGGTCTCGCGCTCGT
>CALBTN010000204.1 GCA_937967345.1 uncultured Rubrivivax sp.
CGGCAACTACCAGGAGTACGAGGCCGACAAGGTCAAGCGCCTGGGCGAAGAAGGCGCCAAGCCGCGCCGGCTGCGCTTCAAGGCCTTGCGGTGACCACCGCGGCCGCGCCGGGCGAACGCGCGGCCGCGGTCGTGATCGTGGCCGCGGTCAGCGCGGCCTTGCACATCGCCAAGCTGCCGCCGGCGATCAGCGCGTTGCAGGCCGGCCTGGGCGTCACGCTGCTGCAGGCCGGTTTCTTGCTGTCGCTGGTGCAGACCGCCGGCATGACCGCCGGTGTCGCCTTCGGCGTGCTGGCCGATGGCCTGGGCGGCAAGCGCAGCATGCTGCTTGGGCTGCTGCTGCTGTCGCTGGCCAGCGTGCTGGGCGCGATGGTGGCGTCGGTGCCGCTGCTGATGCTGCTGCGCGCCTGCGAGGGCTTCGGCTTCCTGCTGGTGGTGCTGCCGCCGCCGGGGCTGTTGCGCCGGCTGGTGCCGCCGCAGCGCTTGAGCCGCACGCTGGGGCTGTGGGGCAGCTACATGCCCTTGGGCACCGCGCTGGCGCTGCTCGCCGGCCCGGTGTGGATCGATGCCTTCGGCTGGCGCAGCTGGTGGTGGCTGCTGGGCGGCGTCTCGCTGGCGATGGCGCTGTGGCTGGCGCGTGCGGTGCCCGACGCGCCGGCCGGCTGCGCCGCCGCGGCTGGGGCGAGCGGCTTCGTGCCGCGGCTGCGCGCGACCCTGGCCGCGCCCGGGCCGTGGCTCGTGGCGCTGAGCTTTGCCGTCTACGCCGGCCAGTGGCTGGCGGTGATCGGCTTTCTGCCGTCGATCTACCTGCAAGCCGGGGTGTCGGGCGCGAGCACCGGGATGCTGACCGCGCTCGCCGCGGCGGTGAACATGGCCGGCAACATCGCGGCCGGGCGCTTGCTGCACGCCGGTGTGGCGCCCACCCGGCTGCTGCGCATCGGCTTCGCGGCGATGGCGCTGGCGGCCATGGCGGCCTTTGCCGAGGTCGGCGGCGTGGCGCTGCCGCCCGGCGGGCGCTACGCCGCGGTGCTGGTGTTCTCGATGGTCGGCGGGCTGATTCCGTCGACGCTGTTCGCGCTGATGGTGCGGGTGGCGCCGAGCGAGCATCTGCTGTCCAGCGTGGTCGGCTGGGCCCAGCAGTGGTCGGCGTTCGGCCAGTTCGCCGGGCCGCCGTTGGTGGCCTGGGTGGCCGCGCGCAGCGGCGGCTGGCACTGGACCTGGGTCGTCACCGGCACCGCGGCGGTGCTCGGCCTGCTGCTGGCGCGGCGCATTGCGGTGTTGTTGCGCGCCGCGGCACCGGCGCCGCCGGCGGCGCTGCCGGACAATTCGCGCCGCGCCGGTTGAACCTTCGCCGCCGGCGCCGACTCCGATGCCCAGTCCTTTCGCGGCCCGGGTGTCAACCCGGTCCGAGCCGCTGCTTCCGCCCATGCGCCACGCCCGTTCCAACAGCCCCTGGTCGATCACGCTGCCGTTGCTGCTGGCCGGCTGCGCCACCGTGCCATCGCCATCGCCGCCGGCCGCTGCGGCGCCCGCCGCTGCGGCCGCCGCCGCTGCGGTGCCGGCCGCTTCGGCGCCTGCTGCCGTTGCGGCGACGCCAGCGGGCGCGCCTTCGGCCGCGGCGTCGGCCGCCGCTGCGGGCGGGCCGCCGCCCTTTGCGATCGTGGTCAAGGGTGCCAAGCCGGTCGCCGGCCCGATCACCGCCTGGCACAAGGACGACAAGCTGTGGCTCGAGCTGGCGAGCGCGGATTTCGGCCGGCTGTTCATGCTGTCGCCCAAGCTGGCCACCGGCATCGGCGAGGGCCTGATCCTCGGCGGGCTGATGTCCTACGGCGTCAGCGGTGCCGGCGGCGCGCAGGTGGTGCAGTTCGTGCGCGTGAACAACCAGGTGCGGCTGCTGGCGCGCAATATGGACGTGATCGCCACGCCCGGCACGCCCGAGGCGCGCGCGGTGGCGGTGTCGTACTCGCCCAGCCTGCTGGGCAGCATGGCGGTGGCCAGCCAGCCGCATCCGCAGCGCGGCACGGTGCTGGTCGACGCCAGCACGCTGTTCCTGTCGGACCTGCAGGGCGTGGGCATGCAGCTGCAGCGCACCTACCGCCAGGGCTACAGCCTCGAGCCGCGCCACAGCAGCCTGGTCGGGGTGCGCGGCTCGGCGCGCTCGCTGGAAATCCGCACCCAGATCCACTACTACAGCGCCACCCTCGCGGTGCCGCAGCCGGGCAGCGCGGCGGGCACGCCGGCACCCAGGCTGCCGCGCTATGTGCCCGACACGCGCAGCCTGTTCGTCGGCCAGCACTACTCGCTCGCGCCCTTGCCCGACGCGCCGATGCCGGCGCGCCGCGCCGACGCGCGGCTGGGCTTGACGACGCAGTCGGTGCTGGACTACAGCGACGATCTCGCGCGCTCGCCGCGGGTGCGCATGGTCGAGCGCTGGCGGCTGGAAAAGAAGGACCCGCAGGCGGCGCTGTCCGAGCCGGTGCAGCCGATCACCTACTGGATCGACCGCAACGTGCCGCTGAAGTACCGCGCGGTGGTGCGCGAGGCCGTTCTCGAGTGGAACAAGGCCTTCGAACGCATCGGCTTCAAGGACGCGATCGTGGTCCAGCAGCAGGCCGACGATGCCGAGTTCGACACGCTGGACTTCGGCGTGGCCTCGGTGCGCTGGCTGGCCTCGGCGGTGCCGGCCTTCGGTGCGATCGCGCCGAAGCACGTCGACCCGCGCAGCGGCGAGATCCTCGACGCCGACATCGGCTTCGAATCCCTGAGCTCGCGCGCGCAGCGCAACCTGCGCGCGCAAACGCTGTCGGGTGCCGGCGCGTTCAGCGCGGTGCTGGGCGGCGCGGCGCACGCGCACGACGACGCGGCGCACAGCGCGGCACGCCACTGCCAGTACGGCGACATGGCGGCCGAGCAGCTGGGCTATGCGCTGGACCTGATGGCCGCGCGCGGCCAACTGGACCCCGACAGCCCGCAGGCCGAGGAGTTCGTGCGCGCCTACATCAAGGACACGCTGATGCACGAGGTCGGCCACACGCTGGGGCTGCGCCACAACTTCCGCGCCTCGCGCGTGTACACCGAAGCCCAGCTGGCCGATGCCGAGTTCACGCGCGAGCACGGCACCACCGGCTCGGTGATGGAATACAACGCGATCAACCTGCCGCGCCCGGGCGAGCGCGGCGGCGTGCCGTTCATGACCACGCTCGGGCCCTACGACTACTGGGTCATCGAGTACGCGTACAAGCCGATCGCGCCCGAGCTCGAGGCCGCCGAACTGCGCCGCATCGCCGCGCGCAGCGCCGAGCCGCTGCTGGCCTACGGCAGCGACGAGGACGCCGCCTACGGCATCGACCCCGAGACGATCCAGCTCGACCTGGGCGCCGATCCGATCGCCTACGCGGCCAAGCGGCTGGCGATCGCACGCGAGCTGTTCGCGCGCCAGGAGCGGCGCGTGCTCGACCCCGACCACGACTACGCGGTGCTGCGCCGCTCGCTGTCCTACGCGATCGCCGACGCCGGGCGCGCGGTCGGCGTGCTGCTGCGCCAGATCGGCGGTGTGCGCACGCTGCGCGACCACCCCGGCAGCGGGCGCGACCCGCTGCAGCCCACCGATGCCGCCACCCAGCGGCGCGCGCTGGCGCTGATCGCCAGCCACGTGCTGGCGATCGACGCGTTGGCGGTCACGCCGGCGCTGCAGCGGCGTTTGGCACCCGACTTCGACGAACGCGGCGACGATCCGGCGCTGGCCACCGACTACGCGGTGCCGCAGCGGCTGCTCGAGCTGCAGCGCGCGGTGCTGGCCCAGTTGATGAGCGATGCGGTGGCCGCGCGCATCCTCGACAGCGTCGGCAAGGCCGACCGTGCCGAGCAGGCCTTCCAGCTGGCCGAGCTGCACCAAGGCCTGCAGCGCGCGGTGTGGAGCGAGCTGGCGCGCGGCGGCAACATCAGCGCGCCGCGCCGCGAGCTGCAGCGCGAGCACGTCAACCGCGTCGCCGCCGTGCTGCTGCGCCCCGGCGCGCAAAGCCGCGCCGACGCGCGCAGCCTGCTGCGGCTGCAGGCGCGGCAGTTGCAGGCGCAGCTGGACCACGCCTTGAAGCGGCCGGCGCCGATGGATGCGGCCACGCGCGCGCACCTGCTGGACAGCGCCGACACGCTGGCCCAGGCGCTGAGCGCCAAGCTGCCGCGCGCCGGGGTCTGATCGCCGGACCCGCGCCGCCTGCGCCGCCTGCGCCGCCTGCGCCGCCTGCGGGCGGGTTTCGCCGCGTCGTGTTGCGTCTGAAATCCAGCGCGCGGCTGGCGACATGCCGCCGCAGCGCCTTGGCGCAACGATCACCGCGTCGCCCGCCACACCGGGCGTTCAGCGGGAGTCGGAAATGGGCGAGCAAGGGGTTGCAGCATGACCGCCGCCACCGTGCAGGGCGCGGCGCCGGTCGAGCACGGCCAAGACGCAGCGGCGGATTGCGCCGCCGCGACGCCAGCCGCGATCGCGGCCGAGCGCGGTTATCTGCTGCGCATGGCGCTGCGGCGGCTGCGCGACCCGATGCTGGCCGAGGACGTGGTGCACGACACGCTGCTGGCCGCGCTGCAAGGCGCTGCGGGCTACGGCGGGCGCGCCAGCCTGCGCACCTGGCTGACTTCGATCCTGCAGCACCGCATCGCCGACTTGCTGCGCCGGCGCTATCGCGCACCCGAGGTGAGCGTCGAGCCGGCCGCGGTCGACGGCTGGAACCCGGACGCGCCGGACGAGGCGGCGGCGGTCGATGCGGTGGACCACCGCGATCCGGCTCACCTGCTCGAGATGCGGCAGCTGCTGCAGGCGCTGGCGCAGGGCCTGCAGCGGCTGTCGCCGATCGGCGCGCAGGTGCTGTGGCTGCGTCAGCTCGAGGGCTTCAGCAACGACGAGACCGCAGCACGCTTGCAACTCGACCCGGCGCAGGTGCCGGCGATCCTGCACCGCGCGCGCAGCCGGCTCGAGCGGCTGACCTTCGGGCCGGCCGCGGCGTAGCCGGCTCGAGCATCGCGCTGCATGTCATCTGAAATCCGCGCTGGCGCGTACCGCATGTCATCTGCTGCGCCATCGAACGACTCAGGGGTATGCGCGCCGCGGGCGCCATGACAGCGTCTGAAGCTGTCGTTGTTCAACCGAAGCACCAAGGAGGCTCCAGATGTTCTCGATCTCACAACGCACGATGCTGGTGGCGGCCGTGTTCGCGGCCACGACGGGTGCCGCGATGGCGCAGTCGGTCGACGCGGCCCAGGTGCGGGCCGATGCGGCGGCGGCCAACAAGGCCGGGCTGGTGGCACGCGGCGAGATCGGCATGCCCGAGCCGCACAAGTTCGTCTCTACCGCGTCGGCGGCCGAGGTGCGTGCTGAAGGCGCTGCCGCCCATGCGGCACACCAGGACGCGCACGGCGATCAGGGCGCTCCCGAGCCGGTATCGGTATCGACCCGCAGCCGCGCCGACGTCAAGGCCGAGGCCGTCCAGGCAGTGAAGTCGGGCCATATTCCGCGAGGCGAAGTCGGCTGACGCCCCGGGCCGCGTGCTGTGCATGACGCGGCCTCTGCGCTGGCTGCAGCCCTGCGCCCAGCGCGGCACGCGCGCCAACCCCCAGACGCGGGCGGCCAAATGGCCGCCCGCGGCGCATAGCCGACACCCAATACATTCACCGCAGAGGAACGGAGGACGCAGAGTTTGCGCAGAGGAATACAAGTCTGGCTTTACTCTGCGGACCTCTGCGTCCTCCGTTCCTCTGCGGTGAAGGCTGTTCTGTATTCGGCTGCTTCGCGCCGCAAGCGGGTATGCACCCCTGTGCGTTGGTTCACGAGACCGGATCGAGGTCCGGTTCAACCCGGCGGACGATCGGGGATGGCAGGCGTGCGCGGCAGTGGCTGTGGCTCGTCGTCGCCGCTTTCGCTGCCGCCGGCCGGCGGCAGCGCGGGCTGCGGCACGGCCTGCGGCAACGGCGGCGCGAACGTGCGCCCGGCCGCCGCGTCTGGCCGGGCCGCGCCTGACGGACCGCTGCTCGGCGGTGGCAGCACCGGCAGCTGCAGCTCGAGCTGCGCCGGCTGGCCGCGCGGCCCGAGCGTGGCCGCGCGCGTTTGCACCGCCTGCAGCACCAGGCCGTCATCGATCGCGCTGCCCACGCGATAGGCCTTGGCCGGCTTGCCGTCGGTGGCGATCAGCGCCACGCCGTCGACGCCGCTGCCCGGCGCACGCGGCGCGACCACCCCCACCAATTTGAAGCGCGCGTCGGCCGGCGCCGCCGCCGCCGCCCCCGTCGGTTTGGCGGCGTCGCTGCCGAGCACGCGTGCGAGGTCGCCTTGATGCGCGCCGGCGCCGGCCACCACCGTGGCGTGCGCCGGCGTGGCGATCGGTGTGCTCCACAGGCGCAGCGCCCAGAACACCGCGCTGGCGGCGACCGCGGCCCAGATCATGAAGGCGGCCACGAAGGCGGCGGATCGCGCTGACATGCGCGCCATTATCATGCGCGCTGCCCTGCCCGATGCCGACATCCATGACCCATTTGCCCCGCTGGCGCGCAGCTGTCGCGCGCCGCGCCGAGCCCGGCCGCGCCCGCGGCTTCACGCTGATCGAGCTGATGGTGGTGCTGGTCATCATCGGCGTGCTGGCCGCGCTGATCGTGCCGAACGTGCTCGATCGCGCCGACGACGCGCGCGTCACCGCGGCGCGCACCGACGTCAACAACCTGGTGCAAGCGCTCAAGCTGTACAAGCTGGACAACCAGCGCTACCCCAGCGCCGAGCAAGGCCTGGACGCGCTGGTGCGCCGGCCGACGGTGGGCGCGGTCCCGGCCAACTGGAAGCCCTATCTGGACAAGCTGCCCAACGACCCGTGGGGGCGCCCGTACCAGTACCTGAACCCCGGCGTGAAGGGCGAGATCGATGTCTTCAGCTTCGGCGCCGACGGTGCGCCCGGCGGTGACGGCAACAACGCCGACCTCGGTTCCTGGCAGTAGGCCCGGCCCGCACGGAGCGCGGCTGCCGGACGCGCAGCGCGGCTTCACGCTGATCGAGCTGATGATCGTGGTGGCGCTGATCGCACTCGGCGTCGGGCTGGTCAGCCTGGCGCTGCGCGACGGCGCGAGCACGCGGCTGCACACCGAGGCGCAGCGCCTGGGCGCGCTGCTCGATGCGGCGCGCGCCGAGTCCCGCGCCTCGGGTCTGGCCGTCAGCTGGCGCCTGGCAGCGCTGGACGACGATGCCGACTTCCGTTTCGTGCGCGGCTGGGGCACGCGCGCGCAGCCGCTGGAGCTGCCCACGCGCTGGCTCGACCCGCGGGTGCGGGCCGACATCGGCGGCGCGAGTGCGGTGTTGCTCGGGCCCGAGCCGGTGATCGGCGCGCAGCGCATCGTGCTGCGCCTGGGCGACCAGCAACTGCAGCTGGCCACCGACGGCCTGGGGCCGTTCGCGGTGGTCGACGCCGAGGCGCCGCCGTGACCCGCGCCGGGCGCGCCCAGCGCGGCTTCACGCTGGTCGAGGTGCTGGTGGCGGTGGCGGTGATCGCGATCGCGCTGGGCGCGGGGCTGCGCGCGGCTGGCGTGCTGGTCGACAACTCGCAGCGGCTGGCCGACGTCATCGCCGCGCAGTGGTGCGCCGAGAACCAGTTGACGCAGCTGAAGCTGCTGCGCCAGTTTCCCGGCATCGGCGCCACCGAGTTCGCCTGCGAGCAGCTCGGGCGGCAGTACCACGGCAGCGTGCAGGTGGCCGCCACCCAGTACGGCGACCTGCGGCTGGTCGACGCGATCGTCATCGACGGCGGCGGGCGCCAGCTGGTGCGGCTGTCGACCTTGCTCTACCGGCCCTGAAGCGCAGTGAGCCGTTTGCCATGAGCCTCGCGCGACGCACCCGGTGCGGCTTCACGCTGGTGGAGCTGCTGGTTGCGCTGGCAGTGATGGCCGTGCTCACGGCGATGGCCTGGCGCGGCGTCGACGGCATCGTGCGCGCGCGCGACTTCAGCCAGGCCGAGCTCGACCGCAGCCTGCGGCTGAACACCGCCGTTGCCCAGTGGGACCGCGACCTGCTGGCGCTGCACGACACCACCGCGGTGCCGCCGCTGTCGTACGACGGCGCCACCTTGCGCCTGGTGCGCCGCGTCGATGCCGGCCCGACGAGCGGCCCCGGCGTGCAGCTGGTGGCCTGGTCGCGGCGCGGCGCGCAATGGACGCGCTGGGCCGGGCCGGTGGTCACGCGCGTGGCCGATCTGCAGGAGAGCTGGCTGCGCAGCCAGCAGCCCGCGGCCGATGCCGGCGCCACGCTGGTGCTGCTGGATGGCTTGAGCGATCTGCAGATCCAGTTCTTTCGCGACAACGGCTGGTCCAACCCGCAGTCCAGCGGCGACGCGCGCGGCGTGCAGCGCGAGAGCTCGCTGTACGGCGTGAGGCTGATGTTGAGCTTCGGTGCGCAGCGCCTGACGCGCGACTTGGCGCTGGCGCTGCAGCAACCCTGAGCGTCCGTGAAGCATCGACCGCGCCGCCAGCCGCAGCCGCGCCCGCGCCACGGCGCCGCGCTGCTGGTGGCGATGCTGGTGCTGACGCTGGTGGCCACGCTGGCCGCCGGCATGGTGTGGCAGCAGTCGCGCGCGCTCGCGGTCGAAGCCGCCGAGCGCGCGCGCGTGCAGGCCGGCTGGATCCTGACCGGCGCGCTCGACCTGGGCCGCGTGCTGCTGCGCCTGGACGCGCGCACCCCGGGGGTCGATCACCTGAACGAGGTCTGGGCGACGCGGCTCGAAGAAGCCTCGCTGTCCAGCATGCTGGCGCAAGACCGCGACAACAACGCCGGCGCCACGCCCGAGGCGTTCTTGAGCGGCAGCGTGCGCGACGCGCAAAGCCGCTACAACCTGCGCAACCTGGTCGACGCAACGACGCTGAAGATCGTGCCGGCCGAACTCGAGGCCCTGACGCGGCTGTGCCAGACCGCCGCGGTGCCGCCCGAGACCGCGCAGCGCCTGGCTGTCGGGCTGCGTGCGGCCTGGCAGGCCGACAAGCTCGGCGACCGCGCGGACGAGGCGCCCGGCGACGACGCGCGCGACGGCGCCGGCGATGCCCCGGGCGACGACAGCGGCGCGCCGCTGCTGCCGCACAGCGTCGAGCAGTTGGCCTGGCTGGGCCTGGACGCCGCCACGCTGCAGCGGTTGCGCCCCTACGTCGAGCTGCTGCCGCAGGCCACGCCGCTGAACATCAACACCGCGTCGCCCGAGGTGCTGGCCGGCGTGGTCCCGGGGCTGGACCCGGCCAGCGCCAAGCGGCTGGTCGACCGCCGGCCCTACAAGGCCTTGCAGGACGCCGCCGCCGTGCTCGAGGCGCCGGGCGCGCTCGACCCGCAACGCCTGAGCGTGGGCTCCAGGTACTTCGTGATCAGCGGTCGGCTGCGCATGGCGGGCCGGGTGATCGAGGAACAGCTGCTGGTGCAACGCAACAACCGACAGGTCACGGCACTGGCGCGCTGGCGCGAAAGCGCGGCCGACGCCTTGCCGCAATGACCCCCGGCCGTTGGGTCTGCCCGGCATCGGCGGTGTAAGTCGTTGATTTGCATGCGACGTAGATTGATATAAACGGGCCCGCCCCAGCCCCACCGCGCCGATGTCCGTTCTCGCGATCTTGCTCGATCCCCGCCAGCGTCTGACCGCCGGCGCGTCCGATGGCGCGCCCGATGCCGCGCGCAGCGACGGCTACGCCTACGTGTTCAGCCAGGACGGCGCGCAGCCCAGCCGCCACGGCCGCGCAGCGGCGCCGCTGCTGCCGCGCGCCACCCACGTGGTGGTCGTTCTGGCCGACACCGACCTGAGCTGGCAGCACATCACGCTGCCCAAGGCCCCGCCGGCGCGGCTGCGCGCGGCGCTGGCCGGCGTGCTCGAAGAGCAGCTGCTCGAAGACGACGACGCGCTGCACCTGGCGCTGGCCCCCGGCGCACAGCCCGGTGCGCCGGCCTGGGTCGCGGTGGCGCACAAGCCCTGGCTGCGCGCCGAGCTGGACAAGCTCGAAGCGGCCGGGCTGACGATCGGGCGCGTGCTGCCGCGCAGCTGGCCCAGCGACGCGCCGGGCAGCGCAGCACGCGCGCACTTCTTCGAAGCGCCCGGCGCCAGCGGCGAACACCCCGGCGTGCTGCTCAGCCATGCCGACGCGCAAGGGGTCAAGGGGCTGCGGCTGGACGGCTCGCTGGCGCGCTCGGTGCTGCCCAGCGGCGATGCCGCCATCGCGTGCAGCACCGAGCCCGCGGTGGCCGCGGTGGCCGAGCGCTGGCTGGGTGCCGCGGTGCCGCTGCGCAGCGCGGCCGAGCACGCGCTGCTCGCACTGCAGTCGCCGTGGAACCTGCGCCAGTTCGATCTGGCGCCGCGGCGGCGCGCGTCGCGTGCGCTGCGCGCTGCGCTCCAGCAACTGCTGAGCCCCGCCTGGCGGCCGGCGCGCATCGGCCTGGCCGCACTGGCGCTGCTGCAACTGGTGGGCCTGAACGCCTGGGCCTGGCAGCAACGCCAAGCCATCAGCGAACTGCGCGCGGCGCAGGACAAGCTGCTGCGCAGCAGCTTTCCCAGCGTGCGTGCGGTGCTCGACGCGCCGCTGCAGATGCAACGCGAGACCGATGCGCTGCGCGCGGCCGCCGGCCAGGCCGGCGGCGACGATCTGGAAACGCTGCTCGGCGCCGCCGCCGCCGCCTGGCCCGACGGTGCCGCCGCGGCGCACACGCTGCGCTTCGAGCCCGGCCGGCTGAGCTGGGGCGCGCAAGGCTGGAGCGACGACCAGCTGGCGCAGCTGCGCGAGCGGCTGCGCATCGGCGGCTGGGCGCTCGACCGCGCCGACGGGCAGCTCACGCTGCGCCGCGCCGCCGCGGGGCCGCGCTCGTGACCCCCGGCAGCGCCACCTTGGCCCGCCCGCTGGACCCGTTGCGTACCCGCTGGCGAAGCCTGGGCGCGCGCGAGCAGCGCGCGTTGCTGCTGGCGGCGCTGGTGCTGGGTGCGTTCGTGCTGTGGACCGCGGCGGTGCAGCCGGCCTGGCGCACGCTGCGCAGCGCCCCGGCCGAACGCGCCGCGCTCGAGCAGCAGTTGCAGCAGATGCAGGCCCTGGCCGCCGAGGTGCAGCAGCTGCGCGATGCCCCGGCGCTGTCGCCGCAGCAGGCCAGCGACGCTTTGC
This sequence comes from uncultured Rubrivivax sp., assembly GCA_937967345.1. Lineage (GTDB taxonomy): Bacteria > Pseudomonadota > Gammaproteobacteria > Burkholderiales > Burkholderiaceae_C > Rubrivivax. The sequence goes on from CALBTN010000204.1 coordinate 11,143, forward strand.
ATGCCGCCAGTGCGCAACTCGGCAGCAGTGCCCGGCTGTCGCTGCAGGGCGACCGCGCGGTGCTGACGCTGCAAGGCGCCAGCCCCAGCCAGTTGCGCGAATGGCTGGCCCAGGCGCGCAGCGCGGCGCGCGCGCGTCCGCTCGAGATGCAACTGACGCGCGGCGCGCAGGGCCTGCACGGCAACATCGTGCTCGCGCTCGGAGGCGGCTCATGAGGCCGTGGCGCCGGCACGGCGCGCCGGGCTCGGCCGCGGCGCGAAGCGGCGCCGCCAGCGCGGCGCCGCAGTGGCAACGCGCGCGCCGCACCGGCCGGCGTTGGGCGGCGGCCGGCGCGCTGTGCGGTGCGCTGGCCGCGCTGGTTGTCTTTGCGCCGGCCACCTGGCTGGCTGCGGCGCTGGCCGAGGGCAGCGGCCAGCGCCTGCTTCTGGCCGACGCGCGCGGCACGGTGTGGAACGGCGACGCGGTGGCGGTGCTCAGCGGCGGCGCCGACAGCCGCAGCGCCGCGCTGCTGCCCGGGCGCGTGCACTGGCGCATCGCGCCGCGCGGCCTGGGGCTCGAGCTGCGCGTGTTCCAGCCCTGCTGCATGAGCGATGCGGCGCGGCTGCAGTTGCGTCCGAGCCTCGGCCGGGTCTCGTTGCAGTTGCTGCCAGGTGGCGGCGATGGCGGCGGCGATGGCGGCGGCGATGGCGGCGGCACCGACGGCCGCATCGGTGAGTGGCCGGCGGCCTGGCTTGGCGGCCTGGGCGCGCCGTGGAACACGCTGCGCCTGAGCGGCGCGCTGCGGCTGAGCAGCCCGGGGCTGTCGCTGGACGTGGCGGCCGGCCGCTGGACGCTGGCCGGCCAGGCCGAGCTGCGCATGAGCGATATCGCGTCGCCGCTGACCTCGCTCGAGCGTCTGGGCAGCTACCTGGTGCAGCTCGACGCCGGCGGTGATGGCCGCGCCGGCGCCGAGGGTGGCGGCGACGGCACGCCGGTGTTCGTGCTCAGCACGCTCGACGGCGCCCTGCAGCTCGACGGCACCGGCCAGTGGACCGGCGCGCACTGGCGCTTTCGCGGCCAGGCGCGCGCCGCGCCGGGCAATGAGGCCGAACTGAACAACCTGCTGAACTTCTTCGGCCGGCGCCAAGGCGCGCTGGCCGTCATATCGATCGGATGACCATGACATTGCGCCGCCTTTGGACACCGCCGCCGGGCCACACGGCGCGGCCTTCGCGCCGCGCCGATCTGACGCTGGCGCTGGCGCTGCTGCTGGCCTGCACCGCACCGGCATCGGCCCAACCTGCGGCCACGAGCGCCAGCGGCGACTCCGCCGCCGAGCAGCGCGCGCGCGACGCGGTGCCGCAGCCGGCGCGCGCCTCGCGCAGCGCGCCGGTGACGGTGAACTTCGTCAACGCCGACGTCGAAGCGGTGACGCGCGCGATGGCGGCGATGATCGAGCGCCAGATCGCGATCGACCCGCGCGTCAAGGGCAGCATCACGCTGGCCAGCGACCAGCCGATGACGGTGCGCGAGGCCTACCTGAACTTCCTGGGCGCGCTGCGCGGGCTGGGCTTCACGATGGTGGAGAACAACGGCCTGCTGAAGGTGGTGCCCGAAGCCGAGGCCAAGCTGCAGACCGGCACGGTGCAGGTCGGCGCACCGGCGCTGCGCGGCGACCAGGTGGTCACGCAGATCTTCCAGCTCAAGCACGAGAACCCGAACAACCTGGTGGCGGTGCTGCGCCCGCTGATCAGCGCCAACAACACCATCAACGCCAACCCCGGCAGCCAGTCGCTGGTGATCACCGACTACGCCGACAACCTGCAGCGCATCGCCAAGATCATCGCCGCGCTCGACCAGCCGCACGCCAGCGACACCGACGTGGTGACGCTGCAGCACGCGGTGGCCAGCGACCTGGCGCCGATCGTGCAGCGCCTGAGCGACACCGGCGCCACCGCGGCGCCGCCCGGGGT
>CALBTN010000205.1 GCA_937967345.1 uncultured Rubrivivax sp.
GGCGCTGGTGGAAGCTCTCCTCGCGGCAGATGCGGATCATCGCGCGCGCATAGGGGGCAAAGGAGCAGCGGCAGATCGGCACCTGGTTCATGATCGCCGCGCCGTCGACCAGCCAGCCGATGGTGCCGACGTCGGCCCAACTCAGCGTCGGGTAGTTGAAGATGCTGCTGTACTTGGCCTTGCCGCTGTGCAGCGCGTCGAGCATCTGGTCGCGGCTGGTGCCGAGTGTTTCGGCCGCGGCGTACAGGTACAGCCCGTGGCCGCCTTCGTCCTGCACCTTGGCCAGCAGGATCGCCTTGCGCTTGAGCGTGGGCGCGCGGCTGATCCAGTTGCCCTCGGGCAGCATGCCGACGATCTCGGAGTGCGCGTGCTGGCTGATCTGGCGCAGCAGCGTGCGCCGGTAGTCGTCGGGCATCCAGTCCTTGGCCTCGATGAAGTCGCCGGCGTCGATGCGCGCGTCGAAGCGGTCTTGCAGCGCCTGCTCCTCGGCCGACAGCACCTTCTCGAGCTTGGCCGCGCCTTCGCGCGCCATCGTGTCCATCGCTTGGGTGTACATGGCTTGGCTCCCCCTTATCGCGGCCGCTTGTCGATGACGCGGCGCGCCTTGCCGATCAAGGTGCGCTCGATCGACCCCGGCGCGCCCACGCTGACCGTGGTGGTCACGCCGATCATCGTCTTGATGCGCTCGTGCAGCTCGCCGGCCACCGCGTCGCGTTCGGCCGACTCGTGCTGCGGCAGCAGCTCGACCAGCACCTGCATCTCGTCGAGCATGCCCGAGCGCGTGACCACCAGCTGGTACTGGCCCGACAGCGCGCCGTGCTGCAGCACCAGCTCCTCGATCTGCGTCGGGAAGACGTTGACGCCGCGGATGATCAGCATGTCGTCGCTGCGCCCGACGATCTTGCCCATGCGCCGCATGCTGCGCGCGGTGGGCGGCAGCAGCCGGGTCAGGTCGCGCGTGCGGTAGCGGATCACCGGCAGCGCCTGCTTGGTCAGCGTGGTGAATACCAGTTCGCCTTCTTCGCTGCCCTTGGCCGGGTCGTAGGGCCGCACCTCGCCGGTCTCGGGGTCGATGATCTCGGGGTAGAAGTGGTCTTCCCAGATCACCGGGCCGTCCTTGGTCTCGATGCACTCGTTGGCCACGCCCGGGCCCATGACCTCGCTCAGGCCGTAGATGTCGACCGCGTCGATCGCGGCGCGCACCTCGATGTCGTGACGCATGGCGTCGGTCCAGGGCTCGGCGCCGAAGATGCCGACCGTCAGCGACGACGCGCGCGCATCCAGCCCCTGGCGCACCATCTCCTCGACGATCACCTGCATGTAGCTGGGCGTGACCATGATGATGTCGGGGCGGAAGTCGGTGATCAGCTGCACCTGCTTCTCGGTCTGGCCGCCGCCCATCGGGATCACGGTGCAGCCCAGCCGCTCGGCGCCGTAGTGCGCGCCCAAGCCCCCGGTGAACAACCCGTAGCCGTAGGCCACGTGCACGATGTCGCCGGCGCGCCCGCCGGAAGCGCGGATCGAGCGCGCCACCAGGTCGGCCCAGGTGTCGATGTCGGCTTGCGTGTAGCCGACCACGGTCGGCTTGCCGGTGGTGCCCGAGCTGGCGTGCACCCGCACCACCTGCTCGCGCGGCACCGCGAACATGCCGAACGGATAGTTGTCGCGCAGATCCTTCTTGGTGGTGAACGGGAACTTCGCCAGATCGGCCAGCGTCTTGCAATCCGACGGGTGCACGCCCAGCGCATCGAAGGCCTGGCGGTAGTGCGGCACGTGGTCGTAGGCGCGATGCAGCGTTTGCTGCAGCCGCTGCAGCTGCAAGGCCTGCAGTTCGTCCTGGCTGGCGCACTCGATGGCTTCCAGGTCGCCGGGCTGGGGGTGTTTGACGGGCATGCTGCGTTCTTTCTTTGGCAATCGTTTCAGTCGGCCACCGCCGGGCGGCCCTTGACGGTGTAGGAGCGGCCGCGAAACATCGCCACGCGCTCGCCGCGCTGGTTGTGCACCTCGCAGTCGTAGACGCCGATGCGCCCGCTGCGCGACAGCTCGCGGCAGCTCGCGGTCAGCACGTCGCCCAACCGCCCCGGCGCCAGCAGCTCGACCGCGAAGCCCGACGCCAGCGTCAGCTCGTTGCCGGAGTTGCTGGCATAGGCGAAGGCCGAGTCGGCCAGCATCGCGATCAGGCCGCCGTGGCAGACCTCGTGGCCGTTGAGCATGTGATCGCCCACCGCCAGCTGCAGCATCGCGTGCCCCGGCCCGACCTGCAGCACCTGGCAGCCCAGCCAGCGCGTGGCGCGGTCGTTGCGCCACATGCCTTCGTGCACCCTGTCGGCGATCTGCTGCGGTGTCGGCGGCTCGGCTTGCGGCATCGGGGCCCTTTCGGCGATCGGATCACGGCGGGTTCAACCCCAGCCGCTTGGCCGGCAAATGGTAGCCGCCGCTGCAGCGGCGCGAGCCGCCGTCAGGTAAAAACCCCGAAGCCCTTCGCCGCCTCGCCGGCTTGCCGGCCGCGTCCAAACTGCCACCCGATGCCGATCCACCCGTTGCTGGCCGCGCTGTTGCTGCTGCTGTTCGGCGCGGCGGCAGCGCTGCTGCTGCAGCCGTGGTGGCAGCGAAGGCGCCGCGCGCGGCTGCGCGGCCAGCCGTTCCCGCCACGCTGGGCACGCATCCTGCGCCGGCGCGTGCCGCTGGTGCAGCGCCTGCCGCCAGCGCTGCAGCAGCGGCTGCAGCAGGCGATCCTGGTGTTCGTGGCCGACAAGCCCTTCATTGGCTGCGGCGGCCAGCGCATCGGCGACGAGCAGCGCGTGACCATCGCCGCGCAGGCCTGCCTGCTGCTGCTGGGCCGGCCCGACGAAGCCTGCTACCCGCGGCTGCGCCAGGTGCTGGTCTACCCCGATGCCTTCGTCGTGCCGCAAAGCCGCCGCCTGCCCGGCGGCGTGGTCAGCGACACCGCGCGCACGCTGGCCGGCGAATCGTGGGGCCACGGCCAGGTGATCCTGGCTTGGTCGCAGGTGCTGGCCGGCGCGGCCGACCCCGACGACGGCCACAACGTGGTGCTGCACGAGTTCGCGCACCAGATCGACCAGGACAGCGGCGATGGCGACGGCAGGCCATGGCAGCGCGGCACGCTGGCGCGGCAGCACTGGGCCGCGGTCCTCGACGCCGCTTTGGCGCGGCTGCGCGCGGCGCCATCGCGCACGCTCGACGCCTACGGCGCCACCGACCCGGCCGAGTTCTTCGCGGTGGCCACCGAGGCCTTCATCGAGCGGCCGCACGCGCTGGCCGACGAAGCCCCGGCGCTGTACGACGCGCTGGCGCGGCTGTACCGGCTGGACCCGCGCGCGTGGCAGCCGATCGCGCCGTAGCCTGTCCTGCGGCTCGGCCCGGCCCGGCTTGAAGCCTCGGGCGCCGGCCCTCAAAAGCTTCGCGGCAGGCCGAGCA
>CALBTN010000206.1 GCA_937967345.1 uncultured Rubrivivax sp.
TGGAGAGCGGGCGCATCGTTCTCGAGGGCGCTGCCGAGGAGTTGCGCGCCAACGAGGACGTGCGCGAGTTCTACCTCGGCCTGGACCGCGAAGGCGGGCGCAAGAGCTTCCGCGACGTCAAGCATTACCGCCGGCGCAAGCGCTGGCTGGGCTGAACACCGAACACAAGGAGTTGGAGAGCATGAGCGGTCCCCTGAAGGGTTTGAAAGTCATCGAGTTCGGCGGCATCGGCCCCGGCCCCTTCTGCGCCATGATGCTGGCCGACATGGGGGCCGACGTGGTCCGCCTCGACCGCAAGGCCGACAAGGGCAAGGACCGCGGCGACCCGGCCTTCCTGGCCAGCGGCCGGCGCAGCGTGCTGCACCGTGGCCGGCGTTCGGTGGCGGTCGATCTGAAGTCGCCGCCCGATCGCGACAAGGTGCTGGCCATGCTCGACGGCGCCGACGCGCTGATCGAAGGCTACCGCCCCGGCGTGATGGAGCGCCTGGGCCTGGGCCCCGACGTGCTGTTGGCGCGCAACCCGCGCCTGGTCTACGGCCGCATGACTGGCTGGGGCCAGGACGGCCCGCTGGCGCAGGCCGCGGGGCACGACATCAACTACATCGCGTTGTCGGGCGCGCTTGCCACCATCGGCCGCAAGGCCGGCGGGCCGATCGCGCCGGCGGCCATGGTCGGCGACCTCGGCGGCGGCGGCATGATGCTGGCCTTCGGCATCATGTGCGCGGTGTTCGAGGCCAGAAACTCGGGCCGCGGACAGGTCGTCGACGCGGCGGTGCTCGACGGCGCGGCGCTGCTCACTTCGATCGTCTGCGAGTTGCGCGCCGTCGGCCACTGGAAGGATGAACGCGAGTCCAACCTGCTGGACGGCGGCTCGCATTTCTACGACACCTACGAGTGCGCAGACGGGCAGTGGATTTCCCTGGGCGCGCTGGAGCCGCAGTTCTACGCGCTGCTGCTGCAGAAGCTCGCTATCACCGACCCCGAGTTCCAGCGCCAACGCGACCCGGCCGCGTGGCCGTCGCTGAAGGCCAAGCTGGCCGCCATCTTCCGCAGCCAGCCCAGCGCCCACTGGTGCGCGCTGCTGGAGAACACCGACGTCTGCTTCGGCCCGGTGCTGAGCACCGGCGAGGCCTCGCGCCACCCGCACAACCAGGCGCGCGCCACCTTCTTCGAAAGCCAGGGCGTGGTGCAGCCGTCGCCTGCGCCGCGCTTCAGCCGCACCCCGACCAAGCAACCCGAACCCGCGCCCTACATCGGCGAGCACGACGACGAACTGCTCTGACCTGGAAGACCCATGCAACTCGGACTGAAGGACAAGGTCGCCATCGTCACCGGATCGGGCCGCGGCATCGGTGCCGAGACGGCCCGCGCGCTGGCCGAGGAAGGCGCGCGCATCGTCGTCACCGACATCGACGCGCAGGTGGCAGCGGACCACTGCGCCGCATTGCAGCGCGACGGCTTCCAGGCCATTGCCATCGCCGCCGACGTGACCCAGGCCGCCGACGTCGAGCGCCTGGTGCAGTCGGCCCGCGACGCCTTCGGCAGCGTGCACGTGCTGGTCAACAACGCCGGCTTCGCGCGCGACGCCCGCATCAGCAAGCTGAGCGAAGCCGACTGGGACGCCGTCGTCGACACCGTGCTCAAGGGCGCCTTCCTGTGTACCAAGGCGGTGGCCCCGGTGATGGCCGCACAGCACTGGGGCCGCGTCGTCAACATCTCGTCGCGCGCCCACCTGGGCAACCCGGGCCAGGCCAACTACTCGGCCGCGAAGGCCGGCCTCCTCGGCTTCAGCGCCGCGCTGGCGCTGGAGCTCGGCCGCGACGGCATCACCGTCAACACCATCGCCCCGGGCTTCATCGAGACCGACGGCGTGCGCAATCTGCCGCACTATCAAAAGATCAAGGACAACGCGATCGCCCGCACGCCCATCGGGCGCCTAGGCGTGCCGCGCGACATCGCCGGCGCGGTGGCCTTCCTGGCCAGCGAGGCGGCCGGCTACATCACGGGCGCCACCTTGCACGTGACCGGCGGCCGATTCGCCACCTGAAGCGGCCTGATCCGGGAGTAGCGACATGGACTTCAGCTTCACCCCCGAACAGGACGCGATGCGCGAATCGGTGCGGCGCTTCATGCGCGAGCGCGTCGCGCCGCGCGTGGCCGAATGCGAAATGCAGCGCGAATTCGCCTGGGATCTGTTGCCACAGCTGCAGCCCTTCGGCTACCTGGGCGGCCTGCTGCCCGAAGAGGCCGGCGGCTTCGGTCTGAAATACGCCGACTGGGCGATCCTGATGGAAGAAGCCGGCTACTGCTGGCTGTCGCTGCGCGTGATGATGAACTCGCTCAACATCCTGGCGCAGCTGCTGCACCGGCAGGGCACCCCCGCGCAGCAACAGCGCTGGCTGAAGCCGCTGCTGGCCGGGCAGTTGAAGCACTGGATGGCCATCACCGAGCCCAACCACGGCTCCAACGTGGCGGGCATCGAAACTCGCGCCGAGGACAAGGGCGACCACTACCTCGTCAACGGCAACAAGCTGTGGATCACCAACGGCGTCCACGGCAACTTCGGCGTGCTGGTGGCGCGCACCTTCAGCGCCAACTGTGACGGCGGCATCAGCCTGTTCATCGTCGACCGCACGCAGACGCAATACGAGGCGCGGCGCGCCGACGTGATGTTCATCCGCGCCACCGGCACCTCGCAACTGAGCTTCATCGACGCCGTGGTGCCCAAGGCCAACCTGCTGGGCAAGGAAGGCGAAGGCCTGAAGGCGATCCTGACCGGGCTGAACTTCGGCCGCCTGAACGTGGCCATGGGCGCGGTCGGCGCGGCACGCTCCGCGCTCGACCTGTCGATCGAATATTCGAAGCAGCGCAGGCAGTTCGGCAAGCCGATCGCCGGCTTCCAGCTGGTGCAGAAGCTGATCGTCGACATGATGGTGCGCTGCGAAGCCGCGCGCGCGCTGGGCTACCGCGCCGCCTGGGCGCTCGACCAGGGCGGCAGCGCACGCACCGAGTGCTCGATCGCCAAGCTCTACGCGGCCGAAGCCGCGCACGAGGTGGCCGGCATGGCGCTGCAGGTGCACGGCGGCTCGGGCTACAGCGAGGAACTGCCGATCGAGCGCATCTTCCGCGACACGCGCGGCGGCATGATCCCCGAGGGCACGACCGAGATCCAGACCCTCATCATCGGCCGCGAGGTGCTCGGCGTCTCGGCGTTCCACTGAACTGAAACGCTGACGACATGATGTATCGCCAAACATGGGCATGACCCTGCTCCACGCGCTGCGGCTGAACGCGCGGCGCCACCCGCAGCGCGTCGCGATCCGCTTCCGCGACAGCGCGCTCAGCTACGCCGAACTGCTGGCCAGCACCGAACGCGCGATGCGCGCGCTGGCCGCGCTCGGCCTGGCGCCGGGCGAGAAGGTGCCGATGCTGTCGACCAACCACGCCGACATGCTGGTGGCCTACTTCGCGCTCACCGGCATCGGCGCGATCCCGGCACCGCTGAACTACCGTCTGGCCGACGACGACCTGCGCCACGGCATCGCGGCCGCGCACGCGCGCTTCGTGCTGCTGGGTTCGGGCTTCGCCGAACGCGCCCAGGCGCTGGGCGATCCGGCACGGCGCTGGATCTGGTTTGCCGATGCCGAAAGCCACGCGCCGGCCGACGCACTGTGCTGGCAGGCGCTGCAGGCCGCCGCCACCGGTGCGGTGCCGGAGGGCCGCGCCGGCAGCACCGTGATGCTGCACACCTCGGGCACGACCGGCCGGCCGAAAGGCGCGCTGCGTTCACGCTTCGGCTTCGAGGAACGCGCCATCGAACAAGGCTTCGGCATGGACGACCGCACGCTGTGCGTGCTGCCGATCTGCCTGGGCGCCGGCTGCGTCTACACCCTGCTGCCGCTGTACCTGGGTGCCGGCATCCGGCTGCACGAACACTTCGACGCCGGGGCGGTGATCGACGCGATCGAACAAGAACTCATCGACTCGACGATGTTGCTGCCGGCGATGCTGCAGGCCATGGTCGAACACCCGCGCTGGGCCAGCGCCGACCTGGCCAGCCTGCGCGTCATCCAGTCCGGCGCC
>CALBTN010000207.1 GCA_937967345.1 uncultured Rubrivivax sp.
GGGCGTGATCCTGCCGCAGTTCATCACCCTGCCGCTGGCGCTGGTGCTGGTGTGGCTGGCGCTGACACGCGGCATCCGGCCGCTGAGCAAGCTGCAGCAGCGCATCCGGCGCCGCGACAGCACCGACCTGAGCCCGATCGACGCGCGCGACGTGCCCGACGAGGTGGCACCGCTGGTGGGTGCGATCAACGAGCTGCTGAGTCGGCTGGACCAGTCGATCCGCACCCAAAAGCAGTTTCTCGCCGACGCCGCACACCAACTGAAGACGCCGCTGGCCGGCCTGCGCATGCAAGCCGAGCTGGCCGGGCGCGAGATCGACGCCGGCGCCAGCGATGCCGCGTCGCTGCGGCGCTCGCTGCGCCAGATCGCGCTGTCCAGCCAGCGCGCGGCGAACATGGTCAACCAGCTGCTGGCGCTGGCGCGCGCCGAGGACCGCGAGCAGGCGCTGCGCAAGCAGCAGCTGAACCTGGCGGCGATCGTCAAGGACACGGTGCGCGACTTCGTGCCCAAGGCGATGGACCAGCGCATCGACCTGGGCTACGAAGGCCCCGACGACGACGCCGGGGTGCGGCTGCGCGGCCAGCCGGTGCTGGTGCGCGAGATGGTGCGCAACCTGGTCGACAACGCGCTGCAGTACACCCCCGAAGGCGGCACCGTCACCGCGCGCGTGCTGGCCGACCCCTTCGGCCAGGTGGTGGTGCTGCAGGTCGAGGACAACGGCCCCGGCATCGCCGAGGCCGAGCGCGAAGCGGTGTTCCAGCCGTTCTACCGCTCGGCCGACACGCAGATCGACGGCAGCGGACTGGGCTTGGCGATCGTGCGCGAGGTGGCCGAGCAGCACGGCGCGACGATCACGGTGGACGACGCACTGCCGCGCGCGCTGGCCGCGGCCAGCGGCGGCACGCCGGGCACGCTGATCACGGTGCGCTTTCCGGTGCGCGCGGCGTAGCCCGCGCGCACCGCCGGGTTCGCCGCCTGCGCCGCCTGCAGCGCGGCGCCCGGGCGACGCCGCCTGCATTGGCGATCCCGGTTCAGATACGAATGGATGTTCGTATTCCGACATCGATGCACCGTCGAATTTCTTTACGGCCACGACTCCCCCGCGAATGCGGGGGTCATGATTTTTTCTCATCGAATCAACGTCTTACGGAGTTGTTCTGAGCTGGCCTGGAATGTGCTTTCCACTGCCGCAGGTGGTCGTGGTGGTCACCGTGCAACCTGAAGGAACACTCATGAAACTCAAACAAGCGCTGGGCGCGGTCGCCGTGCTCGCCCTGGCCTCGACGGCGCAGGCCGCCGGCTTTGTCAACGGCGGCTTCGAAGACGGCAACACCAACGGCTGGACCGTCGGCAATGGCAACCGCGGTGGCGCGGCGCTGAACAGCATCGACCCGAACGCGTATCTGAACAGCAATACCGGCCGCTCGGCGATCGTCGGTGCCGGTGCCACCGACCTGGTGGGCAACCTGATGGCCGGCGGCAGCCGCGTCTACAGCGGCAACTACGCCTATCGCGTCGAGGACGCCGATGCCACCGGCGGCCGTCTGTCGGTGATCAGCCAGACGGTGACCAACTACACCGACTCGAACATCTTCTTCGCCTGGCTGGCGGTGCTGGACAACGGCGGCCACGCCGAGCAGGCGTCGGCGGCGATGATCATCCGCCTGACCGACAAGAGCGACACCACCAACAGCGCCAGCGGCGAGGTGCTGATCTCGCGCATCTACAACGCTGGCACCGGCGGCGGCGGCGTGGACAGCCGTTTCGCCACGCAGGCGACCACCGGCTACTTCTACACGCCGCAATGGCAGATCGAGCAACTGGCGATCGACGGCTCGCGCTCGGGCCACACCTTCGAGCTGACCGTGCTGGCCACCGACTGCGGCCCGACCGCGCACACCGGCTACGTCTACCTCGACGGCTTCGGTGCCGTGGTACCGCCGACGAACGACGTGCCCGAACCCGCCAGCCTGGCGCTGGTCGGCCTGGCGCTGGCCGGTGCTGCTGCCAGCCGCCGCCGCGCGGCCAAGGCCTGATCGATTCGCCAGTCCTGCCCTGCACGGCGCCGGTGCGGCAGCGCACCGGCGCCGTTTTCCATGGCAGCGACAACACAGTTCGCTGCAGCGCGGCACTGTGCACGCCGCAGCGCCGTCGCCGCGCGCCGGCGCCGGGTGCCGCTGCTAGCCTGCCAGGCCCTGCC
>CALBTN010000208.1 GCA_937967345.1 uncultured Rubrivivax sp.
GAACTGGTGCTGGCGGATCATGCCGCGCGTGTCGCGCCCGGCGCTGCCGGCCTCGGAGCGAAAGCACGGGCTGTGCGCGGTGAGCTTGATCGGCAACTGCTCGGCCGGCAGGATCTGCTCGCGCACCGTGTTGGTCAGCGGGATCTCGCTGGTCGAGATCAGGTACTGCTCGGCCTGGTCCTCGGCGCCGCCTCTGAGCACCCAGAACATGTCCTCCTTGAACTTGGGCAGCTGGCCGGTACCTTCGAGCACCTCGCGGTTGACGATGTACGGCGCATAACACTCGGTGTAGCCGTGCTCGGCGGTCTGCACGTCCAGCATGAACTGCGCCAGCGCGCGGTGCAGCCGTGCGATGCCGCCGCGCATGAAGGTGAAGCGCGATCCGCTCAAGCGCGCACCGGTGTCGAAGTCCAGCCCCAGCGGCGCACCCAGGTCGATATGGTCGCGCGGCGCAAAGGCCAAGGACGGCGGCTGCTGGCCGTGCGAACTCCAGCGCCGCAGTTCGACGTTGGCGCTTTCGTCGGCACCCAGCGGCACGCTGTCGTGCGGCAGATTGGGCAGGCCCAGCAGCATCGCGGTCAGTTCGGCCTGGATGCGATCGAGCGCCGCCGCGCCTTGGTCCAACTGTTCGGCGATGCCGGCCACCTCGGCCATCGGCGCGCTCGCGTCCTGGCCCTTGCCCTTGAGCTGGCCGATCTGCTTGCTCAGTGCATTGCGCCGCGCCTGCAGCTGCTCGACGCGCGTTTGTTCGGTCTTGCGCTCGGCCTCCAGCGCCTGGTAGCGCGCGACGTCCAAGAACGGTTGCGGCGATTTGCGCCGCTGCAGCCGGGCCACCACGCCGTCCAGGTCGCGGCGCAGCAGGTTGATGTCGAGCATGGGAGTTCCTCGTGGTCGGGCCCTGCGGCCTTGCGCCGATGCGGGCTGTGTGTGGCCGCCAGCGCGGCGCTAGCGGTCTTCGGCGGCTCGGGCGGCGTCGAACTCGGCCATCGCGCGGTCGCCCAGCCCCAGCGGCAGCGGGAAGTGGACTTCCTCGGGCGTGCCGGGCAGCCGGCGCAGGCTCAACGCACCCAGCGCGCGAAGCCGCTTGATCACCTGCTGCACCAGGATGTCGGGCGCCGATGCACCCGCGGTCAGGCCGACGCGCCTGCGCCCGTCGAACCACTCGGGCTTCAGGTCGTCGGCCGCATCGACCATGTAGGCCGGCGTGCCCAGCCGCTCGGCCACCTCGCGCAGCCGGTTGCTGTTGCTGCTGGTGGGGCTGCCGACGACGACGACCACGTCCACCCCCGGCGCCAGCAGCTTGACCGCGTCCTGCCGGTTCTGCGTGGCGTAGCAGATGTCCTGCTTCTTCGGCTCGCGCACCTCGGGGAACCGCTGCTTCACCGCCGCCAGGATCTCGGCCGCGTCGTCGACGCTGAGCGTGGTCTGCGTCACCACCGCGAGCTTCGTGCCGCGCGGTTGCACGCGCTGCACGTCGGCCACGTCCTCGACCAGGTAGATGCCCTCGCGCAACTGGCCCATCGTGCCCTCGACCTCGGGGTGCCCCTTGTGGCCGATCATCACGAACTCGAAGCCTTCCTTGGCCAGCTTGGCGACCTCGACGTGAACCTTGGTCACCAGCGGGCAGGTGGCATCGAAGATGCGAAAGCCGCGCGCCTCGGCCTCGTCGCGCACCGCCTTGGATACGCCGTGCGCGCTGAACACCAAGGTGGCGCCCGGCGGCACGTCAGCCAGCTCCTCGATGAAGATCGCGCCGCGCGACTTCAGGTCGTTGACGACATAGGTGTTGTGCACGATCTCGTGGCGCACGTAGATCGGCGCGCCGAACTTCTTCAGCGCGCGCTCGACGATCTCGATCGCGCGATCCACCCCGGCGCAAAAGCCGCGCGGCTCGGCCAGTACGACTTCGTCGAGCTTTTCCAGCCCCATTACAGCACCCCGATCAACTGCACTTCGAAACTCACCGCGCGGCCCGCCAGCGGGTGGTTGAAGTCGAACAACACCCACTCGTCGCCGACCTCGCACACCACGCCGGCGTACTCGCCCTGGCCGTCGGGCGTGGGAAAACGCACCGCGTCGCCGATGGCGTAGACCTCCTGCGGGTCGCCCAGCTCGCGCAGCAGGCTGCGCGCCACGCGCTGGCGCAACTGCGGGTTGCGCTCGCCGAAGGCCTCGCCCGGCGTCAGGTCGAAACGGCGGTGTTCGCCCTCGGCCAGACCGAGCAGCCGCTGCTCGATCGCCGGTGCCAGCTGGCCGGTGCCCAGCGACAGCGTGGCCGGCTTGCCGCCGAAGGTGTTGATCACGTCGGCACCGTCGGGGCCGCTGAGCCGATAGTGCAGGGTCAGGAACGAACCGCTTTGAACGAGATTCACGTGGGCTGCTCTGGCATAGACTGGCCCCGATTCTACGAGGCCATGCTTTGCCGCAAGGCCGCCGCCGCGAGCCGCCGCCACACCGTCACCGCATGCCGCTGAAAGACCTTCCGGCCGAGATGCGCCCGCGCGAAAAGTTGCTCGCGCGCGGTGGCGCGGCGTTGAGCGACGTCGAGCTGCTGGCGCTGCTGCTGCGCACCGGGCTGCCCGGCGCGGGCGTGTTCGAACTGGCCACGCAGGTGCTGCGCGAGTTCGACGGCTTCGGCGGCTTGCTGCACGCCCAGGTCGACGAGCTGCGGCGCATCAAGGGCCTGGGCCCGGCCAAGCGCGCCGAGATCGCGGCCGTGATCGAGATGGCGCGGAGCGCCCTGGCGCAGCCGCTGCGCGAGCGGCCGGTGTTCGATGCGCCGCAGCAGGTCAAGGACTTCGTCGCGCTGCACCTGGGCGCGCGCACGCACGAGGTGTTCGCGGTGCTGTTCCTGGACGGCCAGCACCGGCTGCTGACGATGCAGGAGATGTTTCACGGCACGCTGGCGCAGACCAGCGTGTACCCGCGCGAGGTGGTCAAGCGCGCGCTCGCGCTCAACGCCGGCGCGGTCATCCTGGCGCACAACCATCCGTCCGGGCTGGCCGAGCCATCGCGCGCCGACGAGCTGCTGACGCAGGGCCTGAAGTCGGCGTTGGCGCTGGTGGACATCCGCGTGCTCGACCACCTGGTGGTCGGCCGCGGTGCGGTGTTGTCCTTCGCCGAGCGCGGCTTGCTGTGAGCAAGGCGCTGCGCGCGCGCTCGCTGCAGGACCTGGCGCCGCTGCGCGACGCGCTGCGTGCACGCCAAGCCGAGGCGGCGCGCGTGCGCGCCGCGCAGCAGGCCGAACAGCAACGCCGCGAGCTCGCGCGCAACGCGTTCGCGCGCGCGGTCGGCCCGGTGCAGCCGCTGCCTGCGCACTGCCGCGTGCACGGCCACGCGCCGCGCCCGGCGCCGCAGCCGCGGCAGCGCGAAGCCGACGAGCGCGCCGCGCTGCGCGAGGCGCTGTCCGACGAGGTCGACGTCGAATCGCTGCTGCTCACCGACGACGGCCTGAGCTTTCGCCGCTCGGGCATCGCGCCCGACGTGCTGGCGCGGCTGCGCCGCGGCCAGTGGTCGATCCAGGCGCAGATCGACCTGCACGGCCTGCGCCGCGACGAGGCGCGCGAGCAGTTGGGCAGCTTCGTGCACCAGGCGCTGCAGCGCGGCCAGCGCTGCGTGCGCGTGGTGCACGGCAAGGGCCTGGGCTCGCCGGGGCGCGAGCCGGTGCTCAAGGCCAAGGTGCAGCGCTGGCTCGCGCAATCGGCCGAGGTCATCGCCTTCACCCAGGCCGCCGCGCCGCAGGGCGGGGCCGGCGCGTTGATCGTGCTGCTCGAGCGCCGCCGCGCGCCGCGTTGAGCCGCCCGGCCTGGCGCTGCGCGCCGTACCGCTCAATCCAGCAGCCGCGCCGCCAACGCCGCCACCGCCAGCGCGGCCGGACAGCCGGGCAGTGTCTCCAGCAGCAGCTGCCGGTGCGCCACCGAATCGCGCACCGCGATGTCCAGCGGCACCTGGCCCAGTAGCTCCAGCCGCAGCGGCGCGGCCAAGCCCGGGTTGACGAAGCGGTCGACCACCTGCTGCAGCTGCTGGGCCACGGCACGGCCTTCGCCGTGACCGCGCGTTTGGTTGACCACCAGCTGCACCCGGGTGCGCGATTGCGTGGTCGCCAGCACCTTGACCGCCGCGTAGGCATCGGTCAGCGAGGTCGGTTCGGGCGTGGCCACCACCAGCACGTCGTCGGCCAGCGACACCGCGTACAGCACGACGTCGGAGATGCCGGCACCGGTGTCCAGGATGACGTGGTCGTAGCGCGGTGCGACCTCGCCGATCACCGCGAGCAACTGGTCGCGCACCTCGGGCGTCATGCGCGAGTACTCGACCATGCCCGAGCCGGCGAGCAGCGCCTCGAAGCCGCCGGGCGCCGGCAGGATCGCGTCGCGCAGCGTGCTCTTGCCGGTGAACACGTCGTGCAGCGTGATCTTGGGCGCCAGATTTAGCATCACGTCGACGTTGGCCAGCCCGAGGTCGGCGTCCAGCACCAGCACGCGCCGGCCCTGGCGCGCCAGCGCGGCCGCCAGGTTGCAGCTGATGAAGGTCTTGCCGACACCGCCCTTGCCGCTGGTGACCGCGGTGATGCGTGCGCGGCTCGGCGCTGCAGGTTTCTTCGCGGCGGCGCGGGGCTTCGTGGCGCTCATTCGATGTCCTGAAACTGCGAAATCCCGAACAGCAGCGCCTTTTCCTCGGCACTGACCACCGACACCGCCGATGGCTCCAGGCACACGCAGTTGCGCCCGGCGGCCTTGGCCCGGTACAGCTGCACGTCGGCCCGCTCGATCCACAGCGCGGGCGACGAGCGCACCCATTGCGGCGCGAACGCCCCGCCGATGCTGACGCTGACCCGCAGCCGCTTGCGCGCGCCGATGGCCACCGGCATCGCCTCGACGCGGCGGCGAACGCGCTCGGCCACCGCCTCGCCGAAGGCCGGCGCGCAGTTGGGCATGACGATGGCGAACTCCTCTCCGCCCACGCGCGCCACCAGGTCCATCGGGCGCACGCATTCGAGCAGCGCCCTGGCCACCGCCTTGAGCACCAGATCGCCGCTGGCATGGCCGTGGCTGTCATTGACCTGCTTGAAGTGGTCGATGTCCAGCGCCAGCAGCAATGCAGGTTCGCCGGCGCGCGCGACGCGGTCGATCTCGCGCGCCAGCGCCAGCTCGAAACTGCGGCGGTTGGCCAGCCCGGTGAGGGCGTCGCGGCTGGACAGGTCGACCAGCGAATCGATCAGCTGCTGCAGCCAAGCGTCGCTGCCCGGCGCGGCGTCGGGCAGTGCATGGCCAGCCTGGCGCAGCAGTTGCAGCGCCTGGTCGAGCTTCAGGTTGCCGGCAGCCACACGGTGCGCGGCGGGAGGACGAGCCAAGATCGGAACGGCGCTGCGGCGGATGAGTCCGGCGAGTCTAACTTGGGGTTCCCGCACCGCAGCCGCGCAACAAGCAGGCGTTGCCCGCCCTTCTCGCCGCATTGCGGCACCATCACGGTGGACGTTGCGTTGACCGTCGCGGCAGGAACAGCGCCTGCAGGTCGCTGAGGAAATCGAAGCCGCGCGCGCTGGGCTGCATGTGCTGCAGGTCGGCCTGCAGCAGCCCGCGCTGCTGCGCTTGCTGCACGGCCTGGGCAATGGTCGATGCCGGCAGCCCGGTGCGCTCGGCGAACAGCGCGCTGTCGAAGCCGTCGCGCAGCCGCAGCGCGTTGAGCATGAACTCGAACGGCAGCTCGGCGCGCGCCACCTCGTGCTCCTGCGACAGCGCCGCGCCGGCCAGCGCTTGCTCCATGTAGCGCGCCGGTTCGCGCCAGCGCTGCTGGCGCACGATGCGGTGCGGAAAGCTGAGCTTGGAATGTGCACCGGCGCCCAGCCCCAGGTAGTCGCCGAACTGCCAGTAGTTCAGGTTGTGCACGCAGCGATGCCCGGCGCGCGCGAAGGCCGACACCTCGTAGCGCCGCAGCCCGGCCGCGGTGCAACGCTCGACGGTCGCATCGAGCATCAGCGCGGCCAGATCCTCGTCAGGCAGCCGCGGCGGCGGGTGCGTGGCAAAGTAGGTGTTCGGCTCGAGCGTCAGGTGGTACACCGACAGGTGCGGCGGCGCGAAGCCGAGCGCGGCGTCCAGATCCGACCGCAGCGCGTCCAGCGTCTGCCCGGGCAGCGCGTACATCAGGTCGATGTTGAAGGTGTCGAAGGCGGCGGCGGCCTCGGCCACGGCGGCGCGCGCCTGGGCGGCGTCGTGCACGCGGCCGATCGCGCGCAGCAGCTCGTCGTCGAAGCTTTGCACCCCGATCGACAGCCGCGTCACCCCGGCGGCGCGAAACGCACGAAAGCGCTCGCGCTCGAAGCTGCCCGGGTTGGCCTCGAGCGTGACTTCGCATTGCGCGGCCAGCGGCAGCAGCGCGCGCACCTCGCCCAGCAGCCGGTCGATGCCCTCGGGCGAGAACAGGCTGGGCGTGCCACCGCCGATGAACACGCTGATCACCGGCCGGCCCCACACCAGCGGCAGCGCGGCCTCCAGGTCGGCGCGCAGCGCATCCAGGTAGCGCGCCTCGGGTATCGCGTTGCGGGACTCGTGCGAATTGAAGTCGCAGTACGGGCACTTGCGAATGCACCACGGCAGGTGCAGGTACAGCGACAACGGCGGCTGCGCCGGCAGCTGCAGCGTGCCCGCGCGCAGGTAATGCGCCGCCGCGTCCGCGCTCACTCCAAGCCCCAGGCCTCGCGCATCAGCCACAGCATCTGGCGGCAGGCCAGCGCGCGGTGGCTATGGGCGTTCTTCAGCTCGCGCGGCAGTTCGGCCACCGTCGCGCCGAGCGCGGGGATGAACAGCAGCGGGTCGTAGCCGAAGCCGCCGCTGCCGCGCGGCGCGTCGAGGATCTCGCCCCACCAGCGGCCGCTGGCCACCAGCGGCTGCGGATCGCCGGGCGCGCGCAGCGCGACCAGCGTGCATACGAAGCCGGCGCGGCGCGCGGTGATGCCGTGCAGGCGCTGCAGCAGCAGCGCATTGTTGGCCGCGTCTTGCTGGCGGCGTTGGGCCTCGCGCCCGCCGCTGGGCAACGCCAGCGCCGCAAAGGCCGCCGAGCTCACGCCGGGTGCGCCACCGAGGGCATCGACGCACAGGCCCGAGTCGTCGGCCAGCGCGGCGCAGCCGCTGGCGCGCGCCGCATGCCGCGCCTTGGCCAGCGCGTTCTCGATGAAGGTGGCGTGCGGCTCCTCGGCCTCGGCCAGGCCGAGCTCGGGCTGCGCCACCAGATCCAGCGGCAGCGCGCCGAACAGCGCGCGCAACTCGGCCAGCTTGCCCGCGTTGTTCGAGGCCAGCACCACGCGAAGTTGGCTGCGCGGGTGGCTGGGCGGGTGGCCAGCGCGCATCGGCGGGCTCGGGCGATCGGCCATCACAGCAACACGATGTCGTACTGCTCGGGGTTCAACGACGGCTCGGTGGCCAGCGAGATCGGCTTGCCGATGAACTCGCTCAAGCCGGCCAGGTGCACGCTCTCTTCGTCGAGCAGCGTCTCCACCACCGCGGCGCTGGCCACGATACGGAACTCCTTGGGGCTGAACTGGCGCGCCTCGCGCAGGATCTCGCGCAGGATGTCGTAGCACACGCTGCG